>JBCCZX010000007.1:0-35667 GCA_039186735.1 Verrucomicrobiota bacterium
CAGCTTGTCACGAGCGAGCTGGATCGTCCGCCCAGCAATCGGCTCCAAGCCGACAAGGAGGTGGTTGAGGCCCTGAACAAGCTGGTCTCCCGGCATGGTCGTTGGGGGTTTTGGAAATGTTTTCATTGGCTGCGGCAACAAGGTCATCCCTGGAACCACAAACGGGTCTGGCGGGTCTACAAAAGCATGGGGCTCAACCTCCCCAGACGAACGAAACGGCGTTTGCCTGCCCGGGTCAAACAGCCTCTCGAAGCCCCGGCAGTCGCTGGCCGACAATGGTCGATGGACTTCATGCACGACACCCTCTACCACGGCAAACGCTTCCGAACACTTAACATCATTGATGAAGGAGTGCGCGAAGCCCTCGCCATGAGGTCGACACCTCCCTGCCGGCAGCCCGGGTGATCCGGGTCTTGGAGCAACTCAAGGAGAGCCGACCCTTACCCAAGCAGATCCGAGTGGATAATGGCCCAGAGCTGGTCTCAGCCCGGTTGCTGGCCTGGTGTGATCGTCATCAGGTGACCCTCCATCACATCCAGCCGGGCAAACCCACTCAGAATGCTTCAATCGAAGTTATCGTCGGGAGGTTCTCGACGCCCACCTCTTCGATTCCCTTTCGCAAGTCCGTGAACTCACTCACCAGTGGATGATATCCTACAATGAGGAACGCCCTCATCAATCACTGGGAAACCTCCCGCCCTCCGTCTTCAGACAACAACTCAACAAACAATACAAACGCCAGACCTCTCCTTTTCAACTGTCCACTTGACGGGGTATCTTACATTCTCTCACGATCAAGAGCGCCTACGTGAAAGACAGCTCAATTTCTGAAGGCCTGGATGAAGCATGGATAGACCGAATGACCCTAGTCTTGATTTCGCCGCCAGAATTTGCTCTCCCCCATCCAATGCCCGTCCCCGTAAACGAAGTCTTATCGTTTGACCTAGCTGCTGTATTCAACACCAGTTCTATCTCGGTTCAAAAATTACCTCCTAACTTGAACTTCCGTTCCGGCCAACACTTAGTGGGCTCCGTTACCAATCTGACTTCCTTTGAGTCAACAGCCACAAACAAATTTGGAGAAACCACTCGAACTTTAGACATTGAACCCTTTGGTTCGAATGACACCTTTGCTCTTGCCCTCGATAAGCCGACTTTATCCTTTCGTTGCATACCTCCGATTCGATGGTTTACGCAAGCCAACAAAGTCAAGACCGGAAGCACCGCGCTCCAGAGCGGAGCGATCGGCAATAATCAACAAACTGAATTCAAAACCTACATTTGGGGACCCGGGAAAATCAAATTCGATTGGCGCGCCTCAACTGAGGAGTTTCTCGACTTCGCACTGTTTCTTGTAGACGGAATACCAAAAGAAGGAATTTTTGTTGAAACAACATGGACCGAAGTCGAGGCCGACTTGATTAATGGGTTTCCAAGAAGTCAAATGGATTTACTTCAAGGACGGCAACACCATAGATGGAGACGACGCGATCTATGTAGATGACGTGCGATTGGAAGGCTTTGCAGGATAGGTCGCAAGTTTGGGCCTGTCGCCTTACCGCATGGGTCCCGATAGCCGTTTGGGGGACTCAGATAACAACACGGCATTATTAGAATACGCTACAAACAACAGCCCACTTGCTTTCGAGCCTATAATAACCCCAACTCTCGCCTACGATGGCAGTAATTGGTTCGCTTCAATCTCAAGAAACCCGAATGCAATGAATCTCAATATCGAGACCGAGTCTTCTTCGTCGCTTTTATCCGACTCTTGGATAGCTCTCACACCTGATACGAGCAATTCTAGCTCAACTCTACTTATCATCCCCTTTCCGAGTTCAAGTAGGCAGTTCTTCAGGGTTCGACTTAGCCCCAATTAGGCCTCACTTCAGGCAACATTCGGGGCACATGCCGTAAATTTCGAGCTCGTGATATAAGTTCGAATAACCCGTCTTCTCAGCAACTTCGGACTCAAGAGCTTCTACTGGACAAGCAATCTCGAGGACATCAACCCGACCGCAAGACCGACAAACGAGATAGTCGTGATGTCCACCCGGCATCGCCAGCGTGAAAAACGCGGCCCGTTCATGAAGTCCTATCCGGCGAACAAGACCTTTTTCTTGCAGTCTTTTGAGGAGACGGAAGAGCGTCGTTCGGTCACAACTGCTCAAAATTTCTTCGCTGCTCTCAAGTTCTTTGAGCGTAACGGGGCGAGAAAACTCTGCTAATGCCTCCACGACAACTCGGAGCAAACGAGTTTTACGAAGGCCCGCTTGCCCAGCGAGATCGAGGACCTTATCCACACACACCAAATGCCCATGTTTGCAACGCTCCACCCTACTAGAATCCCACGAATTGAAAGTATTTCCAGAAAGAAAAAGCAGGGTAATTGAACAGTCCTGCCTTCGATGACTTCTTCGAGCCCCTTGCTAAGACACAATGGGCCCGGTCGGATTCGAACCGACGACCAAGGGATTATGAGTCCCCTGCTCTAACCACTGAGCTACAGGCCCCCGTTTAAGCGCTTTAGTCCCGCATTATCAATGTGGAGAACAAAGAGGCAATTTCCCGACGGGCACGCACCGACTACGCTGCAATATCGTAATGCTTCGCAATTTCGCGGAAGATTCGATCACGCCGTTCTCTTGCCTGCTCGACGTCGCGGGTCTTCAAAGAAAAGCGCAATCGCTCTGCGGTTGCGTCAGGTTTGTGAACAGTAAGGTGACACCACCAGATTCCTCGATTGTTCCACAAATGGTGGTTGGGGTTGTCTTCATTAACTCGGACGGCAAGAACAGTTTTACGTTTCATAAGGCGGTGTTAGTCCACAAGGACAAGGCAATCTTCAACAATATAAAACAATCGCAAAAATTTGATTAAATTTTAAAATCACTGGATTCTTCAAGCCTGCTGCAATGCGACTTCCAAGGACTTCAACAGGACAGCTGGCTCTTCGATTCCGACCGATAATCGGATGAGATGTGAAGGAACTCCGCACTCTTCCGCCCAGTCGCGTTCGTGATAGTGTGCGAGTATTGTGTAGGGGCATGCCAGCGAAAACTCGTTGCCCAAACTCGGTCCTTTGTTCCACGCCAGTGCGTCAAAGACCCGTGCTGCAGACTTCTCGTTCTTAAGCGAAAGACTGAGCAGCCCTCCGTAACCACCCTCCTCTCTACGAACTATATCGTAGTTCTCTTGTGTCACCAGAGCAGGAAACCAAATATCACGAACTTCGTCATGGTGCGAAAGATACTCCACGACAAGTTCACCATTCCGATTCACTTTTCGCATCCGCTCGCGAAATCCCAAAAGATTATCACGAAGCACGCGTGCATCAGACGAATAAAGCCGATTTTGCCCTTTTTCATGTTCACTTAAATGCTGCTTCAGTTCCTCATAAAACTTTGAATTTGGGTTTAACCGAACCAGTCCTGCAGTGACATCACCTTTCCCTGAAACCCATTTTGTAAGACTCGTCGTAACAGCATCTGCGAAAGGCAACACATTAACATTGGCATGGCTGGTCACTGTATCGTCAATAATAACTGGAACTTGTCCTTGTTTGGCGGCTTCCGATAAGCGCTCAATATCGAGAGTTCTCAAAAGTGGGTTACTCGGCAATTCGCAAAAAATTCCTGCAAACTCACCCTTTCTGATTCTTGAGAGTGCCTCATCGAAATCTTCCCCTTCCGCAAGCGGCAAGAAAACTACTCCTCTCCCGAAATGTTTTTGAACCTTCAGCGCATCGACATATGGAAAATCGAGCTGCAACGTCTTTTTCGCTGGCGCCAAGTTGATCACAGCGCGATGGATCGCTCCAAAAGCACTCATCCCGCTCTCACAAACAAAAAGATCTTCCGGAGCACATTCAAATTCTCTCGCGAGCTCGCCGACAAGTTCTGAATCAGAGGAATCTTCCAGAGTCCCACCTACAACATCTTTTGCCTGCCGGCTACTAACGATTTCTCCGCTTAGTCGCCAGTAAAGCTTAACCGTATCAAAGTGGCGTTCATCAACTGCCAACACTTGGAGGTTCTCAAAGTCGGTAACCCTCGAGGCCGAATCATGCCGTTTCTCAAAGAACCTTTGCGCTCTTTGCACGGCTTCTCGTGTTGGAAAAACTGCGACTCTCTCACCAGCACGAGCGACCGACTCTTGTGCCTTTTGCATCAACAATCCGACATGAGCATTGAACAAAAAGCGTGGGTAACCTGTTCGCAGTTTACGCATGATCTTCTCCCGCTCTTCTTCATAGCCAATCACAGAATCCCATGTAGGGAGACAAACCGAACAAGCATGCTCAGAATCAGGAAGCGGCTGCCCGAGGTCACTCTCTCGCCATGCAGGTTCATGTAAAACGTCTCGCAACTGCCCCATTTCGAAAATTCTACCGGCTGAAAGCAAGTCTCTAAACCGCATCAAAGCGATTCCGTCGATGATGGGGAAAGCTTTACTGTGCGCATAGCTGTGATCCACCACTTTTCACCACTGCGTAAGCGTTATGATTATGAATGGACTCAAAGTTCTCAGCCTCGACACGATACCAAGAAATATGCTCCTGAAGCTCAGCTTTTCGTGCGACATTGCGAACCAAATCTTCGACAAAAACAGGATTATCATATGCGCGCTCAGTAACCTTTTTCTCATCGGGTCTCTTCAAAATACTATACAGCTCGCAGCTCGCCGACTCTTCAACGAGACGAATCAAATCCTCCACCCAAATGGGTTGCGTAAACCGAACACTGAATGTGACCAATCCTCGCTGATTATGCGCCCCACGATCACTGATTGCTTTTGAACAAGGACAAAGCGTGGCGACTTGCACAAGAACAGTGACGACAAAATCCTGTTTACCATCTCGCCCTGTTTCAACCTCGAAAATGATCTCATAATCGAGCAAGCCTCTCAAATCGCTCACCGGCGCTGGCTTCTCCACGAAAAATGGAAACTGAAAAGACGCATGTGCTTTCTGAGCTTCAAGTCTCTCAAGGAGCTCATTCGGCAGCGCGGTCATATTACGCACATCCAAGCAGCTTCCGTGACTATGGAGAACCTCTACGAATCGGCTCATATGAGTCCCCTTGAACTCTTGTGGAAGATCAACAGCTAAAGAAACTGTTGCCACGGTAGTCTGGGTGCCGCCTTTTTTTTCACGAACTTCAAGAGGAAACCGAAGCCCTTTCACCCCGACACGGTCAATCGGTATTCCACGGTCGTCCCGCTCACTCTGTGTATCCTTTAATTCGGACATCTTTCAGGGACCTTTGAATTCACTTGGCCCCATGGTCAAGCCTCGCCCCTAAGGAAGCAAATTCACCGCGCGCGCACGCTTGATTTCGCGAGTAATCCGGCGATGCATTTTGGACGATACACCGGTAACTCGACGAGGTAAAATTTTTCCAGTCTCGCTCGTGAACTTGGATAAAATCTCCGGATTTTGATAGCTCACTTTCTCAATGGGCAAATCGAGGCGCTTGCGGGGCATGCAGCGATTCGCCTTTCGAAAAGCAATTCGACGTTCAATGGTCTTCGGTTCAGACATAAAGCTTTTTAAATTCAGTAGGTTAGCGCATTTCCCGGTGCAGCGTGCGCCTCTTAAGAAAAGGGTTGTATTTAACCTTCTCCAGCCGTCCTGGAGTGCGCAGACTCTTTTTGTTCCGAGTCGATGTATAACGAGAGGTGGGTTTACCCTCGGCCTTAGCCTCAGTGCACTCCAAAATAATAATATCGCGTGGCATGAGATAGAAAATGGGGCGGGAGACTAGCTCAGTCGCCCGATGCGTCAAGAGAAACCGAACGACTACTCTCTCCGAAGGCTCCAAAACCATAATCGGACGGTAAAACGCCTCTAGTCCGCTGTTCTGCCTCCCACCGCTCTTGGCACTCCACTGTCAGACGAGCAAAAGGCAAAGCCTCCAATCTCGGCTGTGGAATCTTCTCGCCAGACACTTCGCAAATGCCGTAAACACCAGCATCGATTCGGTCGAGCGCCTTCTCGATTTCCAAAAGCGCATCCTGCTCCTTCGCCAACATACTCAACGCGAGGTCACGGTCATAAGAATCGCTACCAGCGTCACCCTGATGCATGCCGTTCCCAGTATCCGAGCCCTCTGTTGCAGATTTAATTGCATCATTCTGAACACCATAGAGAGCTTCCATCAATTCATCGCGCAAATCGAGAAGCTTCTGTTGCTGTTTTTTGATGAACGCAGTCATTTTGACTGGCTGCGCAGGTTTGACAGGCTTTTTGGGCAATCCCTCATCTTTTTCAAGCGCTGGCTCAGCAACAGCTTGAGTCACCGTCTTCTTGGCCGAAGTCTTCTTCACTGCCTTTTTGCCAGCGGACTTTTTAACGGCTTTTTTTGCAGGAGCCTTTTTTGCCGCGGTCTTTTTAGCAACCTTCTGAACTGCTTTTTTGGCGGTTTTTTTAGCAGCTTTCTTGGCCGGAGCCTTCTTTGCTGCCTTTTTGGCAGCCTTCTTCGCGGTTTTCTTTTTGGCAGGCATAGCACTCAGTCAGGACACGTCCCTCCCCGATTTCTCGAAAAAGAACAAAAGTGGGCGCGTCGATTAAGCCGTCAGGCACCACCCCGCAAGTCGAAAGTTATCTCCCACCATGCCACAAGCCCCTCTGTCTTGCGCTTGAATCGCCCTTCAAGCACCTTTAATCCTCAGTTCTCATGCAACTTCCTGCCATTGTGGAGGCTCTCCTCATCGCCTCTGATGACCCACTCCCAACCTCAGAAATTGCCCGTCTCATCCGCGCTCGTGCTGCCGAAATGGTCGATGCCGAAGAAAGTGAAGAAGAAGCCATCGATTATTCACCTGAGGAATCCAAAGCAGCTTCCGAATTCACACAAGTCAATGACGAACAGGTAGTCAAAGCGCTCCAAGACCTAAATCACGCTTACGAAACAACCGGGCGTGCTTTTCAAGCACTCGAGCGAGCGAAGGGCTGGAAAATTTACACCTCTCCCACCTTCGCCGGCTTCGTGAAACATCTCTTTCCCGGCAGACGCCCCAAACGCCTTTCTGCGCCGGCGATGGAAACCCTCGCCGTCATTGCTTACCGCCAACCAGTCACTAAAGCCGCAATCGACGCGGTCCGTGGCGTGTCTTCGGACGGCATGCTTCAAAAGCTCCTCGACTTGGAA
Organism: Verrucomicrobiota bacterium; assembly: GCA_039186735.1. Classification (GTDB taxonomy): domain Bacteria; phylum Verrucomicrobiota; class Verrucomicrobiia; order Verrucomicrobiales; family Akkermansiaceae; genus Roseibacillus. The sequence goes on from JBCCZX010000007.1 coordinate 7,152, forward strand.
CTCATCAAAATCACCGGACGAGCCGAACTTCCTGGCAGACCCCTTCTCTACGGAACTACTGACTTCTTTTTCGAACACTTCGGCATCAAATCACCTGAAGAACTTCCGAATGCACAAGAACTCCGCCGCGTAAATCTCCCCGAACCTGAACCTGAAGCAGAAGCTATCGATTCTCCCAAAGACCCGCAACAACTTCCCCTTGCGGAGCCGACTGACGAAGCTCCAGAACCAGTCCCTTCAGTCCCAGCTGAAGACTTCGCTACTCCCTCTAGCGATTGAGATTACAAAAACTCTCGCTTCCAAAATCCCATCCGCCTCTCACAATCTCTCCAGTGACACTCGACGAAATCCGACAGAAAATCGACGCACTCGACTCTGAACTTCTGCGCCTTCTGTCCGAAAGAGCCGACTTGGTTCACGAAGTAGGAGTGATTAAAAAGCGCGATAACCTGCAAATTTACGCGCCCGAACGAGAAGACGCCCTTCTTCGAAAACTTGTCGAAATGAACGAAGGGCGTCTGCCCGAAATGTCCATCCGAGCCATCTATCGCGAGATCATGTCTGCTGCTCTTGCTCTTGAAGACGACCTCAGAATTGCCTACCTCGGCCCTGAAGGAACTTGGACTCACCAAGCTGCCATCAAAAAATTCGGACATTCCGTCTCGTACCTCCCGCAACCTAATTTCGCCGAAGTTTTCGACCAAGTCGCCAGACGAAAGGCATCTTACGGAGTCGTCCCAATCGAAAACTCCACCGAAGGAGCTGTTTCTCATACCCTCGATCTCTTCGTCGATTCACCGCTACGCATTTGTGCTCAAATTCTACTTCGCATTGAGAATAGCCTCCTCTCTGCAGTCCCCCGCGAAGAAATCCGCACCCTCTACTCTCATCCTCAAGTCTTCGGGCAATGCAAAAACTGGCTACTCCGCCACTTTCCCGAAGCTGATCTTGTCGAAGTCTCTTCGACAACCAAAGCGGCTCAAATTGCCGCTGAGAAATCTGCCGAAGGCGCCGCTGCTCTCGGGGGTAAACTCGCCGCCGAACTCAACAATCTGGAAATTCTCGAACAGGCCATTCAGGACCGGGCAACCAATACAACCCGTTTCCTAGTAGTTTCCGAAAAGACCTGCCCACCGACCGGAAAGGACCGCACATCCATTCTTTTCGCCATTCGCGATCAGCCCGGCTCTCTTGTCGAAGCCCTCAGAGCTTTCAATGCCTTCGAGATCAACATGTCCAAAATCGAGTCTCGTCCATCGAAACAAAAGGATTGGGAATACATTTTCTATGTCGACCTCGCGGGCCACTGTGAAGAAGAAAAGCTCGCCGATGCTCTCCACGAACTCGAAAAGCACTGTTCACTCGTCAAAATCCTCGGTTCTTACCCCGACAGTTCAGAATGAGTCAGAAGCCAATTCCCCCGTTCATCAAACCGAAATACCATCCCCACACTCGCCATCCTCCAAAGGCCCAGGTGAGTCCCGCAAGCGCTAGAAATGGCCCAAATGGCAGGGGCTTACCAAAACCCACCCGGAGCAATAATGCGGCCACAAGCGCATAGAGAGACGAACAAAACAGCGAAAACACCACCCCCGGCCAGCCGATAAATGCTCCAATCATCGCTAGCAAAGGAGGATCTCCCCCTCCCATCGCTTCTCGCGGACGCACCACTTCCCGCGCACGTCCCGACAGCGAAACCATCTCCTCAATCATCCAACTCTGTTCTCCAATCTCAATTCGATCGCCTGAAATCACCATCGATTCTCCCTCCACTCGAGAACCATCCACCAAAAAGCCACTCCCCTCGATCAACAGCCTGTCAGATTTACGATAGAACATGTCCCCCCATTCAAACTCCTCACCATCCAAAATAAACATCAATTGCCCCATGGGATCTTCACCGTCTGGCTCCCTCAATTCCCACTCAACCTCTCGTTCAAAAGAAAAAGTCTGCTTTCCAAAAGCAGCTTTCCCTCCCCAGACAACAATTTGCAAAATCGCGTAGCCTGCCGCATAACCGAGCAAAGCCTCGCCCCACCCAGACGCCCACACCTGCCCCGTTCCGCTCAATCGCACCAGCTCTGGTCCCCAAATCGCTCCCGCAACTCCCAAAACAGCACCGCCCCACGTCATCGGAACTGGAATGATGTAATGCTCAGCATCAATAAATGAAATCGCCACCAACAGCGTCGCCAAGACCATCACGAGAATCGCCTCAATAGCCAACCCACGTGTCCCAAAAACCCACCATGCAGCTGCCCAGAGTGCCATCGTCAGAAACTCCACCCAGAAATACCGACTTGGAATGGGAGCTGCACAAGATGCACACCGACCTCTCTGCAACAACCAAGTCACGAGCGGAAAATTCCGATACCAGGGAATCTCCACCTGACACGTGGGACAAAACGAACGTTTGGGCTCGTTAACCGAAAGCCCAAGTGGCACTCGATAAATGACCACGTTCAAAAACGAGCCCACACAGGCCCCCACAACCACAACCGGTATCCACCAAAACCAATGCTCATATCCCAATACCACGGCCATAATCTCCATCTCTCCCCTCCCCAAGGCAAAACCCTTCCGCGTAATCGCCTTCGCCTCTATTTCACTGCCTGCAAAGCCTTCGGAGGCACCAACATCCGCAAGACCATTCCTCTCATCGACGGCGGATTCGCCGAAAACCAAGCCACCGACGCCTTCTTGAAATCCACATACCCGTCTTGGCTCGCCATGACTCTTTCCACAAAACCAGAGCAAGAGGGCTCATGACCAACCAAAGCCACCCGATTCACTCCTGCTTTCAAGGCTCCCAGCTCCCTCATCACCTCCGTTGCCTCCATCCCGAAACCTAGCCAATCCACGATCACCGGCTCGCCCGTTAAGCCAGCTGACGCCATAATGCCTTCCGCGGTCTCTCTCGCACGTGCCAAAGGACTACTCAACACCAGCTCCGGCACCTGCTCCATTCCTCGGAGCATCGCTCCTACGGCCTCAGCCTGCGTCCACCCCTTCTCCGTCAATCGACGTGCAGCGTCGCCACCACTCGCCGAAAAATCCTCCGCTTTCCCGTGACGAATCAAAAAAATCTCCATCACTCACATCGTCATGCCCCCATCTGTCGCAATCACCTGACCCGTAATGTAACGCGACTCCGAACTGGCCAAAAACAACGCCAGCGCTGTCACATCTTCCACTGCGCCCAATTCTCGCAACGGTATTCGCTCCTTGATTCCGTTGACAATGCTCTCATCCAAAGCATCGGTCATATCGGTAGCAATAAAACCCGGTGCTATCGCATTACAAGTCACCTTCTTTCCTGCAAGCTCTCGGGCCACCGACTTAGTAAATCCTAACAACCCCGCCTTACTCGCAGCATAATTCACCTGCCCGGGATTGCCGACGAGGCCAATCACCGAACTCACATTAATGATACGCGCATCTTTGGCCTTCATCAGCGGTCTCTGGAAAGCCTTCGTCATCAAAAACGCACCTTTCAGATTCGTGTCCAACACGGCATCCCAATCCTCCTCCTTCATCCTCATCATCAGTCCATCTCGCGTGATTCCAGCATTGTTGATCAACACGTTTATACCCCCGAAATCTTCCAAAATCTGCTTCGCCGCCACCTCAACTGCTCCCGCATCTGCCACGTCCAAGGCATAAGCACGACTGGCCTCCGGATAGTCCGCATTGATCGCATTCACCGCCGCTCCGCAACTTCCTTCACTTCGTGCAATGACGGCCACCTTCGCCCCCCCTGCCGCAAAGGCCTTCGCCATCGAGAGCCCAATGCCTCTTCCCGCTCCCGAAATCACCACCACTTTCCCATCGAATGTTGCCATGCCCGATTGCAAGAAAGCCCGCCAATCCTGCCAACCCCAAACCACGACACAGGAAGATCTCCTCTCCTCCATCTCCTCTGCTTCAATTCCCTACCTAATGGAAATAGCTTGTCCATTCTGCCAGTCCCCCGTTCCGGAAGCCGCTCACCAATGCCCCACATGCTTCCTCTCCCTCCCCAAACTCGAACGACTTCTCGGCATCCCTCCTGTTCTCGCCCGCGGCGTCACTGACCTCACCAGACAGCATCACCGAAAGGAACTCTCAAAAATCAGAAGAATTATCGCGAATTTCGAAGTCCTCCAACCCGAGTCTCAACTGAATGTCATCTTCAACAATTTCGACCAAAACTACCCCCTGCAAGCCCAGCTATTCTGGCTCTTCAATTCTCCCAGCCTTGGCCGCCGGCATATCCAGAAAGAAAATAACCGCGATCTACTCATCGGAATCGATACCGAAGCAGGCTCAGCCGGCATCGTAATCGGCTTCGGCCTCGAACCCTTTCTCTCTCCAGAGCGACTTCATCCCATTCTAAATTCTGCTCTCCCCTCATTCGAACAAGGCGGATATACCGACGCTATAGCAATCCTCGCTGTCGGCCTCGACGAACTCATCTCGTCCATCGCCAAGAACATCGCCGAAGCACCTGTCACCCTCAGGCAATCACAAGTCGCAACTTACTAGAAAAGACTTCAGCTCAGGCAAACGCATTCAAGAATCCGACCTCCAATACCAAGGCTTCACTCGCATTCGTCTCAAGATTCGCTTCCATCTTTCGCAAAGCCTCACAACGTTCCAAAAGACTGGCAATCTCTAGAGAATCCCCAAACGCAGCCGAGCTTTCACCAAGCTCATCCAGCTGTACTAGACCAGCATTCAACCGCTGCCGCAGAGCATCCCCCATCCACGCCGACAAACAGCCCGCTAAGACTCCTCGCACCTCCAACAACTCTCCAGCCAGTGCTGCCTTGGCCTGTTCCTCCCTCTTTTCCAACCACTTACCATCGCTCGCTTGTCTGTATTGCTCGATTTCAGCCTTCAATTCCGCCTGCGACTTCGCCTCCAGAACATCCTTACTTTCCTTGATCAGCCCTTCGAAACACGCTTTCAGTGCCAGAGCCGTCTGCAAGCTCGGTCCACCTCGGCCCAATTGAGCCAACAATCGTCCCAACTTCTTCAGCTGCCCTTCCTCAAGGCCCGCAAAAGCCTTTTTCTCGAGAAGCGACAATTCCACACACCGGGATAAAATCGTAGGCAAGAGCCGTTCTGGATTAGTCGTCAGTAAAAGCAACAAACTCGCCGGCGGCGGCTCTTCCAGAGTCTTCAAAAACGCATTGGCCGCACTCTCGTTCATACGCTCTGCATCCACCACAACTCCCACCTTCCATGTCCCCTCGGGCGCTGCCAAATAGAGCGGTTTTTCCAGTTCGCGAACTTCCTCAATTAAAATTCTTCTCGATTTCGACTGCGGACGAATGATTCTTACAAACTCTCCTTGCCACTCATCCAAGGGCTTCTTTTCAGGCGCAATCTCTTCCCCCCACAAGTCCGTCCCACCGTCCTCAGTCCCGCTCAACATCGCAAGAATCTCAGCAGCCAATTCCGCCTTCCCACTCCCTTTCGGCCCCGTAATCAGAATTGCGTGAGCAAGACGGTTCTTCGCATGAGCACTTCCCACCAAATTCAAGGCAGACTCCATCGTCATCGGCATGCCACGAGCATCGGCACTTCTCTACGTCTCCGCAACCCCCATTCATTCCTGACTCCCCCCTTGCCAGTCCCACGTTCCAAGCTGAAACTCTGCCTAGCACACTATGGAACTCTCTGAATCTCAAATGCGCGTCTGCATCGCCGGCACCGGAAGTTACCTTCCGGAAAAGATTCTAACCAACGCCGATCTCGAGAAGCTCGTTGAGACTTCTGATGAATGGATCACAACCCGCACCGGCATTCGCGAACGACGCATCGCTGCCGATGATGAATTCACGTCTCACATGGCCACCCAAGCCGCCGCTAAAGCCCTTGAACAAGCTGGCATCTCAGCCAGCGAACTCCAGCTCATTATCGTCGCTACCATCACCCCAGACACCCTTACCCCGGCCACAGCCTGTTACGTCCAACAGTCTCTTGGCGCGCCAAACGCCGTTGCCTTCGATATCTCCGCTGCCTGCTCAGGATTTCTCTACGCCCTCAAACTCGCAAAACGACTCATCTCCGATAGGGCCTTCGGCAATGCCTTGATCATTGGTGCCGAAAAACTCTCCTCCTTCATCAACTGGGAAGACCGTAATACCTGCGTGCTGTTTGGCGACGGTGCTGGCGCAGCCGTCCTTCGTCCATCCAAACCGGGCGAAGGCAATGTCATCGCGACCGACATCGGAACGGATGGGGGTCAAACCCATCTCCTCAATATTCCTGGCGGAGGCTCCGCATGCCCCATCACCATCGAAAATGCCGATCAGCGACTGGCATCCCTCGCCATGGTCGGGAAAGAAGTCTTCAAACATGCAGTCACACGCATGAGGAATTCAGCCAATACCGTAATGGGTCGCGCAGGCCTGTCTCCCGAAGACGTTAAACTAGTCGTCCCTCATCAAGCCAATCTCCGCATCATCGACGCCATTGCAGAACGCCTCACCATACCTGCTGAGCGTATCTTCACCAACCTGCAAAAATACGGCAACACATCTGCTGCCGCCGTCGCCATCGCTCTCGATGAGGCCCACCGCGAAGGCAAATTTCAACGCGGCGACAACATCGTACTCGTTGTCTTTGGAGCTGGGCTCACGTGGGCTGCAGCTGCCATCGAATGGTAAATACCTACTCTTCTTTCGCTGGCTCCTCAGGTAGCTCTGGCTCCGGCGGAGACTTCAACTCCACAGCCGGGGGCGCTTCAACCGCCTCGGGTTCCTCCTCCGGTTCCGAAACCTTCGCCGGCACCACTGGCTGGGGCACAAGCTCGGGCAAAACCGTCAAATCCAACACCTCCGTTGCCCGTAAAACGCGCACCGAAGTCTCTTTCCCCTCCAAAAGATAATAAAACGAATTAACCGCTTCCTCGTAACTGCGAATTTTTCGTGTCCCGATCTGCAAAAGGATATCTCCCGTCACGAGCCCCGCCTTCGCTGCAGGAGATTTTTCTCGAATACCTTGCACCACTGGAGCCGGATCGGTCGCCCGAAGCTCCACACCAAACCAACTTCTCACCATCGTCCCTTTCCTCTCTGTCCCCTCCAAAACTCTCCGAATCGCCTCGACGGGAAACGCCAAACTCCCATTCCCAAGTTCATTTGCCTCCAGATAAGTCATCGCCACAAGGCGCCCTGCCGAATCATAAAGGGGAGAACCCGTCGGCACGTCAACTCCCTCAGGATGGTGCACACGAAGCAGTTCAAGTGGCAGCGGTTTCTCACCATACCGGCTTTCTCGACTCACAAATCGACTGGGCTGCACATCACCCTCCAGCCTCAAAAACAAGGAATCTCCCAACTGCAAATTCTGTGACTGCCCCAGTTCAATTCCCTCCTGCCCCTCAGCCAATTCAAGCAAAAGAAGGCGACTCACCGGATCAAATAAGCGAACAACAACTTCCTCCCCACCCACTAAAGCTGGACTGGGTTTCCCAGGGACAGGAACAACAGCCGCACCCAGATTCGTATTCTCGATCGGAATAACAAACGAGCGCACGAATTGTGTCGGGCTCTCATCAACCACAAAGGCCACCGTCTGCAAAGAAGCAGGTAAATGAACACCAAAGAGAAAAAAGGCAGCCCACGCTACCCTCACTTCAAAAATCACGCGGCAAAATCTCGTCCCCTCCATCGCTCTTTTGGCGAGGATTCTCCAACTCCACATGTTCAAGCGTCCGGTCACCGGGCAAAACTTCCTTTTGATCGCGACTCAATTCTACTGGAGAACTCGTTTGATTCACCCAGAAAAAACCAACCATAAGAGCCGCATAAGCCACTCCAGCCCCGTATGCCCACTTCGCTGCCCCTAAGTCCGAAATCCATGAGGAGAATTTTTCGATCCAGCTCGCCTTTCCTCTCTCAGCCATCAGGCCTTCGCGTTGGCGCCGATGAAATTCGTCCAAAAAATCCTCAAAATACCCATCGGCCGGACGCTCGTAATTCTTCAAACGCAACAAACGCTGCAAATCTTGAAGCTCGTCTTCCGGAAGTTCTTGATGCGTGGACATAGTCAAAGCGAACGAAAAGTATCAGAAATATTGATGATTAGGCAACCTTAATTTTCTGCCTTCTGCGGCCAAAATTCCTGAAGATGCCCTTGCAGTTGCTTGTGCGCATAGAACAGTCGCGACCGCACAGTCCCTTCCGAAACGCCGAGAACTCGGCTAATTTCAGCATGCGGAAGCCCCTGAATATCAAACATAGTAACCACGGCTCTATGGTCTTCTGACAACACTTGCATCGCTTCGTTCAATTTTGACTGAAGCGAATGAACATCACTCTGGTGACGAGGATTGGCCCGATGGCTATAATCCACAAAAGCGGGATCATTCTGGATCCCCGTATCCACGTCATCGAGACTACTTGCCACCCGACGCTTCCGTTTCTTTAAGAAATTCAGGGTCATGTTCGTCGCAATCGAATAAATCCAAGTATAAAACGTCGATTTTCCCTTAAATCCCTTAAGCGATTTATACGCCTTTGCGAATACGTCTTGCAGAAGATCATGGGTATCTTCCTTGTTAGAAGTCATGTTATAAATCAGCCCGTAGAGCTTGGGGCTATACTTCAAGATGAGATCGTCGAATGCGCGCGTATCTCCGCTAATCGCACGCTCCACCTCGACCCTATCCGGGTCTGTCGGCATCACACTGCTCATGATCGCTTGCAAGGGAAGCGATAAGCTAATCACTAGCTAACCACTGTCAAAAGCGCAGCCCGTTTACAGTGGCATGATTGCACTCAACTCGCTCGCCGAGCCAATTTCACCGAAACCGACTCACAGTTCGTTAAAATAAATTTCTCGATCTCGACGACAACTGCGCTCACCTCGAACTCATCCAAGATCACAGCACAGAGGTCCTCAGCGAGAGTTTCAATCAGCCGTCTTTCCCCTGTCCCAGCCACCTCCTTCACACGTTCCGAGACAACAAAGTAATCAACCGATAACCCCAAATCGTCACCCAGGCTCTCAATTCCCCCCTCCACTTCTATCGCTAAAGAAACCGCAACTTCTTGCGGCATCTCTCGCTCAATCTCCGGCACCCCTATCCTCGTCAGCACCCGCAACTTGTTAACCGCAACATCTTGCCGCACCTCATCTCCCGCTCCTATTCCAAACATCTGGGTGATCCCGCTGACATCTGGAATGAGATAATCAGGCTCCAGCCCGGTCAACTTCTCTGCCGAATCATAACCCGAAAGAACTCCCACCCCCATCACCCCAGCCTCCCTGGCTGCCTCCAGGTCATGAGTCATATCGCCAACATAAGCAGTCTCCCCGCACAAGAGTCCGTGCTCTTCCAGAATCCGTCCAAGCTGCTCGCGTTTATCCAAAACCCCCGCGTAAGTCTCCTCAAAGTAAGGTGCCAAGCCAAAAGCCTTCGACTGTCGTTCGAAAGCCTCCGCATTCATACTCGTCAGAACAAAAAGCCGGACATCGCAAGACTCCGCCGCACGCAAAAAATCTCGCGTTGGCGCCAACGGTTTCACCAAATCTTCGTGCTCCAAGAATGCAGCTTTGAAGAGCTCTTCCAACCTTTCCAGCGGCTCACCAGGAACAACCTCCTCGTAAAATTCTGGATAAGGCAATCGAAACTGCGTCCGGAATTCGACCTCTGACAAAGCGGGCTTCCCACAGGCTTCCAAAACGGCATTAGTGGCAATCAACGTCGGAGGGAAATCGTCCACGAGCGTTCCCGACCAATCTAAAATAACATTACGAATCATATCATCCCGAAACCATCCTCACTTCTCGCACCACTTCAGCTCCCAAGTCCTCCTGCAAACGCTGCAGCAAGAGTCCCCGGGATTGCTCGAGATGAAACCGCATCGCCGGCTGAAGAACCCTCAAAACCAATACCCCGCGCTTCAACGACAACACCTCCGTCTGCTCAGACACAAAGCTCCCAGCGATCTTCCCCCAACTTTCTCGTAAGGTCCCTTCCTCAACCCCGTCCGACAACTTCGCACGATCAAGAACGCCTTGGACCCAATCACCGGCTCGTGTCGAATTCAAGCCGGTTGGAATAGGCCCTTCGCCCTGATAACGCTGGCGAGACTTCTGAAACGACTCCGGTCCAGCACTTTCCCTTCTCTCGCCTTGATGACGGCTCATCAGTCCTTCCCATCCTCACCGATCGCCTCGACAGGACACCCTTCCATCGCCTCCACGCATTGTTCGCGCTCTTCCTCGCTTTCCGGCTGCTTGTAGACATAGGAATACCCCTCGTCTTCTTGCCGGGTGAAACTACTGGGCGCCGTTTCACGGCAAAGATCACAGTCGATACACTGCGTATCGACATAAAATTCCCCACCAATATTTTCCGGGTGCTTATCGTCTTTGTCAGCCATATCTTTCCTCCCGCACAGATGTCCATCACCTCTGTGACACTTGCAATCGCTTTTTTTGGTCTGACAAACTCCTCTCCACACAAATTCTATCCAATTTACGCACGCGCCAATCCGCTCCCAAACCCTAAACTCAAGGATTCCCGACTATGAGTAGACGCCGCCGCACCAGCCGAAAGGCTGAAAAACGAGCAATCCCGCCTGAAACCTCACCCCCGGTCGTAAAAGACGAAGCCGAAGCTCAAAGCATTTCCGAAGAAACCACCCCGGCTTCCACTCACGAGCCCGATCAGCCTTCTGCTGGCGAAAATTCGGAACAAAAATCGGCCCAGCTCCAAGATAAACCCGCATCAACCGAGTCCGATGACGATTGGGATTTAGATGAAGTCGGGCTCGAGGAGCACGAAATCGGCACCACCTCCGAACTCAACAAATTACCAACTCAAAAAACCCAGAAAACTCAGCCACGCGCTTCCCAGAAAGCTGAAATCGATTCTTCCGAAGAAAACCAAGTCTTTGAAAATGTGATTCCAGACGCCCCCCTTGGGAAAAAACCTCTCGCAAGAGAAGATCTTCCCGAACTGGATGAACTCGGAGATTTGGACGAAGTCGAAGACCTGCTTGAGGAAGGCGCTAGCGAAACTACCGAGTCGACAAATCAAGTCTCTTCCGAGAAAGTTCCCGAACAGTCAGAAAGACTCGTTCCCGACAGTCAAGAATCAGAGCCTGTCCCAAGCACACCTCAAACAAACGTCTCAAACCCAACAACCCAAGACGCACTCCCCTTCCCAAAATCCATCTTCGCAGTTCTCAAAAAACTAACGGCAATCGAAACGGTCTCCCTGTCCTTACTCGTCATCTTCCTCTTCTCAATCGGCATGTGGGCAGCAACAGCCGGTTTGAACCTCCTTCCAGAGAAAAACGACCACTCGCAAATCCGGTTTCCCTTCAAAGGCCACCACGTCGAATTCAAGTCCTTGAAGACTTATTGGCGAGATGCCCGACATGACGGTCCCGAAGCCGACGAAGGAGTTTCGAACGAAATTGCCCTCATCCCCGTCGCTAAGCTGGAAATCACTCCAAAGAGCACCGACGGTCGCCTCCGTTTTTTATTCCGTGATGAAACCGGAGCCTACGTTGGGGACACCACTACACTCAGACATTCCGGTGGCAAATTCACGACAACTACCGAACCAACTGCAGAAACCGACGGCTCAAAACTAACTCTTCGGGCAACGACCGGCTTCGAACGCACCGGCGAACTCATCTCCTATCTCGCCGATCCAACCTTCCGCTGGCATCTCGTCGTGCTGGAGGAAAAAGAAGGCAAGTTTTACGAAATTCTTGCTTACCCGATCTCGACAAACCGCATCACCAACAAATGACTGACTCACCGTTCTTGAGCGTGACACCGGCGGAAGGCTGGCACGTTCTACATCTCTACTACCAGGTCGACCACGCTCAGTGGAATCTTCTTTCTCGCGAAGAACAAAGAGAGGCCAAAACTCGCCTCACCGAACTCATTCAGGAAATTCGCTCGTTCCCAGATACTCAACTCCTTGTTTTCGCTGTCACCACTCCCAAGGCCGACCTCGGCTTCATGCTCCTGACCCCAGACCTAGTAGAAGCGACCCATTTCGAAAAACGCATCACCCTCTCGATGGGAGCTGACGTCCTCACCCCCGCCTACTCATACCTCTCGCAAACTGAGCGCTCGGAATACACCACCTCCTCCGAACAATTTGCCGAAGAAACCCTCAAAGCAGAAAAGGGACTCACCTCGGGCACGACCGAATTTGAAGAAGCTTTGAAGGACTTCGAAGAACGCATGGCGAAATACGCCCATCATCGCCTTTACCCCGTTCTTCCAGATTGGCCAGTAATTTGCTTCTACCCGATGTCAAAACAGCGCTCTCCCCACCCCGACTACAATTGGTATTCCACCGAATATGATGAGCGCCGTCAGTTGATGAAGGGGCACGCAACCACAGGCCGCAAATACTCCGGAAAAATCTTACAGCTCATTACCGGCTCAACAGGCCTCGACGAGCACGAATGGGGGGTCACCCTCTTGGCTCACGACACCTACAACATCAAAGCAATCGTCTACGAAATGAGATTTGACGCCGTCTCCGCACGCTATGCAGACTTCGGGGATTTCTACATCGGCCTCCAACTTCCACTCGACGAACTCTTTCGCCGAGTCTGTCTCTAGCAGCCTGGCAAGCAGCAAGCTGCTCTATCAACCATAGGCTGCTTCCACGCGCTCCGCGACATCGCGATAACCATAATCGACCTCGTAAATCTGCTTGAACGCCTCCAAGGCCTTCTCCTTTTCCTCGGTCTTATCCAGAATAAGGCCGAGTTCATACAGCACCTCCTTTTTAGTGGCATCCATCGCATTCAGTTCGTTGTTGGCATCGTTAAGACGATTAATAGCCATATCGGTCATCCCCATTTTATCAAATGTCCGTCCAAGTAAAACGAGAACGCTGATCCGAATGTGGGGATTCCGCGTCGCTTGCTGAAGATGTTGAATCGCTTCCTTGTATTCGCCAGAGTGATAAAGAGCCTCTCCAAGTGAGAAGCGCAGTTGCGGGTCAGTCGGATTCTCTTCCACGCGTTTTTTCCGCTCTTCAACTTGTGCGGCACTCAACTCACTTTGATAAGTCGCAAGCGCTTCTTTTGCTCCTGCATCTTCCGGGTTGGCTTCTGCTGCGGCCTTCAGCTCCTTCAGCTTCTGCGCATCAGAGCGGTCTTTCATTTTGTCCGCCTTGGTTTTGAGTGCCACATCGTTCGCACTAATGGAATAACCCCATGCATAGTAAGCGTGAGCATTTTCCCAATCCTCCAAATTCTCAAAGACTTGAGCCAAATCTCTCACTACCGCGAGATTGTTTTGATCCTCGGCATACTGCCCAAGCAGCTCATCCCTCCGCTCCTCCATTTGCTCTTTGGTCATCGCCGCCCGCGAAGCCTTCTCCAAGGCAAGCGTCTCCTCCGCATCCTTCTTCTTCAACGTCCCGGACGAATCCTGATTCTGCATCATCGAAGCACGGGCCGTCGCATCTTTGGCTCCCTTGACCGCATCAATGTCTGCAGGATTTGCCTTCACGATGTCTTCATAAACTCCAGCCGCATCGATTGGGCGCTGCTGAGCCATGTAAAAATCAGCCAATTTATGGAGCAGTTCACCCTCTTCCGGAAATGCACCACGCACAGTCTCTAGAGCCATTGCTGCCGTCTGAGGCATATCCAAGACAACCGCCACTTCGTGCAAAGCATCGTTCAGCGTGGGACTGAAGGGGTCCTTCTCAAGCTCTTTCTCCAGCGCCTGCAGAGCCGCATTGCCATCCTTCTCAGCCTGTCCCACATATTTCTTTGCGACTGAAACCCCTTTCGAACCGATACTAGTCCCAAATAAACCGGCCTTCTTTTTAGGCCCACCAACCAATTTCGAACCGCAGTCCCGCAAAGCCTGACGACCTCCCAGAAATCCAGGCACTTCTTTCAAAATCGCCTGCAACAGGGTCACCGCATACTTGTGGTTATCCAGCTGAATCGTTTCCTGCGCTTTTTTCCAATATCCAGCCAATGTCGGCTCCAACTCCTCAGCTCCGATCTCGCGAAACTTATTCTCATCCATGACTGCGGTTTCCTCCATGTTCTTGATTAGTGTGCGAGCGTCATGATGCGCAAACCCTCCCACATGGCAAGCAAACGGTCGCGCGCCCCTCAATTCTCTCTCAAGCCTCAAGCCGCCTCAAAACCTCCTCATAGCCCTCCAGCAATCCACCCAAATCCTGCCGAAACCGATCTTTGTCCATTTTTTCACCCGTTTTTACGTCCCAAAGCCGACAGGTATCTGGACTCACCTCATCTGCCAAAACAATCTCCCCGCTCCCCAGCCGCCCGAACTCAATCTTGAAGTCCACCAACTTCAATCCCGCCTGTAAAAAAAAATCTTTCAGCACCACATTGACAGTCAAAGCTTTACTTTTCAATTCAGCACATTCGTCGAGAGTCGCCAACCCCAGCTCTCGCGCATAATCCGTGTTGATGAGCGGATCGCCCAATTCATCAGACTTATAGCTGAATTCAACAATCGGTTCTTTGAACTCAAGCCCTTCCTCTACTCCCACCCGCTTACTGAAATTCCCTGCCGCCACATTCCGCACAATCACCTCCACCATGAGAATTTCGACCTTCTTCACAAGGAGATTCGCCTCGTCCAAATCCCCCGCCAAATGAGTCTTCACCCCCTGCGCCTCCAGCATCTGGTAAATCAGCAAAGTGATCGCTTTGTTCAGCCGCCCTTTGTTTTCAAAAGTCTCATGCTTCTGAGCATTAAATGCCGTTGCATCATCTTTATACTCCATCCTCAGCACCTCTGCATCCTCAGTCGCATACAATCGCTTCGCTTTCCCTTCATAGAGCGGCTCCATAACCGTTGCTAGGCTCCACTCCTCTCCGCACAAAGCCCCAAACGTGTCCGTGGAAAGCTTTTGATTCCTGCGATGGACCAAATTTTTGAACACTATTTTGACAATAAGTCCCCTCCCGCCAGACTCCTCTCGTGGCAGGAAATTCTTCGGTTCGCTTTCGCAGTCTTTGTCGGGCACCCGAAATTGGTTCCAACTCCTACCAACTCTCCTTCGGGGAGCTCAACTTCGTCTTAGACACCGGAATGCATCCCAAGCAGGAAGGCCTCAACGCCATTCCCCGCTACGACCTTCTTGACCACGATTCCGTAGACGCGATTTTTGTGACCCACGCCCACTTGGACCATTTGGGCACCCTACCCGTCCTGCAACGCGACCAACCCCACTCCCGCGTCTACATGACCCCTGAAGTCGTCGATCTCGCCGACGCCATGCTCCACAACTCCGTCAACGTCATGATGAGCCAACGCTCCGAACTGGGCATCGACGCTTACCCCCTCTTCACCCACAACGAAATCGAAGACTTCGGAATCGTCTGGCAAGGTCGAGACTACCGCAAACCTTTCGAACCCGTCTGGGACTCCGGGATCAAGGCTACTTTTCGCGACGCGGGCCATGTAATGGGCTCTGCCGGAATCCTTTTCGAAGGACTCGACAAAAAGGTCTTCTACACCGGCGACGTCCAATTCAACAACCAAACTCTGATCCAGGGCGCCGACTTCGATGACCTTCCGCCTCTAGACGCCCTCATCATCGAGACCACCCGCGGAAACTCACCCCATCTCCCCGGCTTCAGCCGAATCGAACAAGAGCAACGACTCATCGAAGACCTCAACCGCACCCTCGATCGAAACGGCACCGTCCTCATTCCCGTCTTCGCCATGGGCAAAACCCAGGAAGTACTCACCATGATTCAAAATGCCAAAGAATCAGGCGCCCTCCACGACGTTCCCGTCACCATCGGCGGCCTCTCCACCAAAATGACCGTCATCTACGACCGCTATTCGAATTCCCCGAATCGGAGTCGCCCTGATTTCAAAATTCTCCGCGATATGGACCTCAATGCAGGAACCCGCCGCCGGGGACGTCCCATACCCATCAAATCAAAACCCCGCGCTATTTTCGCCCTCTCAAGTGGCATGATGAGCGAAAACACCGTTTCGAACAACTTCGCCCGCCCCCTGCTCTCGAATCCGAACAACTCCATCCACTTCGTCGGCTATTCCGACCCTTCGACCCCAGCATATCGAGTCCGCAACGCCACTCGTGGCGAGAAAGTCTGCCTTGACGAGCGCCTACCTAAAGTCCCTCTCGAATGCAACATCTACGAATACGACTTCTCCGGCCACGCTGACCGAGAAGACCTCCTTCAATTCATTCTCAAGACCAACCCCAAACAAGCCTTCCTCGTTCACGGCGACCCTCAAGCCAGCCAATGGTTTAAAGAACAACTCCAAAGCCAAGCTCCTCACATAGAAGTCCACATCCCCGCTCCCAAGGTCGAATTCGTCCTCTAATCAGCGATTCCTGCTCAGCCCTTCTCCAACTCCGTAAGCCGTTTTTTGAGCTCCTTCAACTCTGCCCTCATTTCCCCAATCTTGAGCGACAGAATCAAGCGCTTCTTCTCCTCCTGAATCGGCAATGCCGGCGCTCCGAAATACGTTCCTGGCCCTTCAAGACTACGCATTGTTGCGCTCCGTGCTGCGAGAATCACCTGATCATCGATATGAATATGTCCCGCAATCCCTGTCTGCGCGGCCAAAGTCACGTAATTGCCCAGCGAACTACTACCCGCGACCCCAGATTGCGACACAATCAAACAATGTTCCCCCGTCACAACATTGTGCGCAATCTGAACCAAATTATCAATCTTCGTCCCCGCTCCAATCACGGTCTTGCCGAACCGGGCACGATCAATCGTGGTGTTTGCGCCAATCTCAACCTCATCTTCAAGCACAACAATCCCCGCCTGCGGAATCGGGCGATGCTTCCCCTCCACAAGCTCGTAACCATATCCATCCGACCCAATCACCGCCCCCGGCTGCAAAACAACACGCTCGCCCAAAACACATCCCTCCCGAATCACTGCATTTCCGTGCAAGAGACACCCCCCCCCGATGGTCACCCCGCGCTCAATAACGACACCCGGCCCCACCTCCGTCCCCTCTCCAATCTCAACCCCAGCCTCCACAACCGCCCCTGCTCGCACCATCACCCCCTCCACGCGAGCCGACGGATCAACACTCGCTTGCGGATGCACTCCCACCTCAAACATTCGCTTCGGCAAAGAATGCTCAAGCACCTGACTAAACGCCAAAGACGGATTCGCCACCTCAATCAGCGCCACCTCCCCCTCAGGCTCCGGCACTCCCGCCGTAACCAACACCGCACCTGCGGCCGTCTTCACAAAATCCCCCACATACTTTTCGTTTCCAAGAAAGCTCAAATCCGTCACCCCCGCTTCTCCAAGCGACGCCAATCCAGACAAACGAAGACCGCCATCCCCACGGACAACGGTCCCACCTGTCAAAACAGCGATGTCCTCAACTGTGAGCTCCACTCGCTTGCTCGCTAAAATTCCCGATCACTCGCTATCCGTCGGAGCATTTTTATTCAACTCCTTCAGCAAGTCTTCCGTTATGTCGCTCGCGACTTTCGCATAAAGCAACACCGGCACCTGAGTCGTGCTGTTTCCCGAACGGTCAAAAACGTAATCAAAATCCTCCGCCTTCGCCTTCTCTTCCAAAAGCTTCCGAATCTCCTCCAAGATACCACGCATCTGGCGCTGCATCTCCTCCTGCAACTGTCGGCGCTTCCGGTCCAAGAACTCCTTCAAAGTCCGGCTCATCGCAATGCCTTCCTGCTGCTTGTTTTGCAACTCCTCATAAATCTCCTTCTTCTTGGCCTCGGACAACGAAGGATCCTGAAACTGCTTCCGCAACGACTCAATCTCCGCTTCCAACTCCTGAATTTGCTTCTGCTTCTCGTTGTTCGCCTTCGTCAACAACGCCTGCTTCTCATTCAAATCCTGCTGCGCCTCCTCAGTCCGGTAGTAATCCTTCAACAAACGCTTCATATCCACCGTCGCAAAACGGAGACCCTCCTGCGCCTGCGCAAAACCCGCTACCAATACCGCTACCGCTACAATAATTGCTCTCTTCATGCTTAAATACCCTAAATCTGGTGCCGGAGGCGACGTTGACCAGCTTTCCGCCTCCAGTCAATGCTTCCAGACGCCCTTTTAGCGCTCCCCCTGCGCGCTCTTGCCCAATTCTTTTTCAATCTCCCCCGTCAAATCCACCGCCCCTTTCGCATACGGAATCGACGGCGCCTGCGAAGAATTCTTCCCCGAGGAATCGATCAGCATATCGTAACCACGTTCCTTCGAGATCCGAATCGACAAGCTCACGATATCCTCCAACAGCCCTTTCATTCGCCTCTTCGTCTGTTCATTCAAAATGGAATGAGCCTGCGCCCGCTGCCGATCTCGCTCACGCTCCTTCATCTGCAACTCTCGCCCCACAACAATCAATTCCCTTTTTTTCTGCGCAAGCTCCTCTCCCACGAAGGCTCTCTCTTGTATCTGCTTCCTCAAGCCCTTCCACAGCTTCGAAGTTCCTCGCAAATTCTCCGTCTCCTCATGATGCATCTTCTGGATCCGAGCCCGCTCATCATTGATCTCTCGCTGCGCCTGCCTCGTCTTGTGATAGCCTCTAAATAGCTTCTGCACGTCCACTGTAGCCACTTTCATCCCAGCCTTGCTTGCTCCCTCCTCCTCTCCAAAACTCGACACCACCCCCACAAGAATCAACACTCCCAGCCAACGAATCACCGCACAAATCTGAAAATCCACCTCTCCAACCTCAAGCTCATTTCCGTCCCACCTCGTCAGCGATGAATTCCCTCTCCACCATTCCGGATCTCCTTGCCGCACGAAGAGACTGGCCGACCCCTCTCGCTCTCGTCCCCACCATGGGAGCCCTCCATGAAGGCCATCTCACTCTCATCGACCAAGCCCGCTCCCAAATCGGCCCCTCTGGCTCCATTCTCGTCTCCATCTTCGTCAACCCTCTCCAATTTGATCGCCAGTCGGATCTCTCTTCCTATCCCCGCAACCTCGAAAACGACCTGACACAATGCCAAAATCGCGGCGCCAACTTCGTTTTCCATCCCGACACGACCGATTTCTACCACCCCAATCACTCAATTTCCGTCAACGAAAATTCACTAGCCAAAACTCTCTGCGGAGCCACCCGCCCCGGCCATTTCGACGGCGTCTGCACCGTCATCTCAAGACTCTTCAACCTCGTTCAGCCAGATTACGCAATTTTCGGAAAAAAAGACTATCAACAACTGCAAATCATTAAGCGCCTCAATCGCGATCTCGCCTTCAATGTCTCCATTCTCGCCTCCGATACCCTTCGCGAACCAGATGGCCTCGCCCTCTCCTCCAGAAACCTCAAACTCACCCCCAATCACCGCGCCGACGCCCCCCGCCTCCGCCGCGCCCTCCTCGCCGCTCGCGACCTGAAAACCACTGGCGAACAAAACCCTCTCGCTTACCTCGAGACCGCTCGCCATCATCTCCTCCAAAACGCCCACCCCGACTTCCAAATCGACTACCTCGAACTCGTCTCCCAATCCACCCTCCAACCGCTCGCCACCATCAACCAGCCCGCCCTCCTTGCTGTCGCAGCCTTCTACGGTCCAGTCCGCCTGATTGACAACATCGAGATCCAATTCCCGCTTTCATAGCCTGAACCCCCAACTAATCTCTCCTCATGCGCATTCTTTTCGCAGTTTTTTTCATCCTCACTCTCCAGACCTTCGCTCAAGAACGACACGTCATCGTCAGCGGTGGTCCTGCCCTCCGTTCTTGGGAAGACCTCCGGGTCGGCCCCGACCAACACGACCGCTGGTGGGCCAACTTCATCCGCGCGGCCACCATGCGCATGGACGAACTCCGCAAAGCCTATGGCGAAAACGCCCTCATCGTCTGGATGGTCTACAAACCGGGCTACATCACCCGTGGCAATCAGGACGGCAAACCCTACGTGACTTGGATCACTGGCCAGGCCTCAAAACGAAACGCCCGCCTCATCTGGCTCAATTCCGGCAACGATTTCTTCCGCCACATGAATTCGCAGCCCTCCCGCTCCATCATCAATTTCGACTTCTTTGGTCACTCCAACCGCCACTGCTTCCTTCTCGATTACTCGAACGAAATCATGGCCTCCTCCAAGCAATGGATTCACGAAACCGAACTGCGCCGCCTCAAAGCCTCCATCTTCAACCGCAACGCCGTCTGCCAATCCTACGGCTGCCACACCGGCGAATCCATGTCTGCCTTCTGGAAACAAGCCACCGGAGTGACCCTCATCGGTGCCCGAGGCAAAACCGACTACCGCGCCCTCACCCACGGAAAACTTCCCACCGTTTCAGGTTCCTGGATCCGTTGAACTCAGACACCAATTAGTCTCGCTTCCCCCCATCCCTTTCTCGATTCTCGCAGAAACATGGCCGACAAAACCGCGATCTCACCCACCCGCTCGGAAGACTTCCCCGAATGGTATCAACAAATCATTCGCGCCGCAGACCTCGCAGAAAACTCCGAAACCCGCGGCTGTATGGTCATCAAACCCTGGGGCTTTGCCATCTGGGAACTCATCCAATCCGACCTCGATGCCCGCTTCAAAGCCACCGGCCACCAAAACGCCTACTTTCCCCTCCTCATTCCCCTCGCCTACCTCGAGAAAGAAGCCGATCACGCGGAAGGCTTTGCCACCGAATGCGCGGTCGTCACCCACCACCGCCTCGAAGCCGAAAAAGACCCCGAGACCGGCAAAACCCGCATGATCCCCTCGGGCAAACTCACCGAACCTTACGTCATTCGCCCCACCTCCGAGACCATCATCGGCGCGGCCTTCTCCCGCTGGATCGAATCCTACCGAGACCTCCCCCTCCTCATCAACCAATGGGCCAACGTCATGCGTTGGGAAATGCGTCCCCGCCTCTTCCTCCGCACTGCAGAATTCCTCTGGCAGGAGGGTCACACCGCCCACGAAACAGTCGCCGAAGCCATTCTCGAAACCAAGACCATGCACCAGGTCTACCACGACTTCCTGCGCGACATCCTCGCCATCCCCGCCGTCATGGGCGAAAAAACCGAAGCCGAACGCTTTCCAGGCGCTGAAATGACTCTCACCGTCGAAGCCATGGTCCAGGACAAAAAGGCCATCCAAGCCGGAACCTCCCACTACCTCGGTCAAAACTTCTCCGAAGCCCAAGACATCTCCTTCGTCGACCGCAACAACAAAAAACAATTCGCCCACACCACCTCTTGGGGAGTCTCGACCCGTCTCGTCGGAACCCTCATCATGGCCCACTCCGACGACGACGGCCTCGTCCTCCCCCCTCGCGTCGCCCCCCAACAAATCGTCATCATCCCCGTCACACCTAAACCTGACACCCGCAATGCCATCATCGATGCCTGCAACGCTCTCGCCAACACCCTCCGAACCCATACCTTTCACGGCCAACCCCTCCGCGTCCACGTCGATAGCCGCGACCTCGGAGGCGGACAAAAAAAATGGGAATGGGTCAAAAAAGGAGTCCCCATCCGGCTCGAAATCGGCCCGCGCGATCTCGAATCCCGCAAAGTCTGCGTCTCCCGCCGAGACCAAGCCCACAACGACAAAACTTTCGTCAACCGCGAGGAATTTCTTCAGCAAGTGCAAGAAACCCTCGACTCCATCCACCAAAACCTCCTCGCCCGCACCTCCTCCTTCCGCGAGCACAACACCCAGCCCTGCTCATCTTTCGACGCCTTCGAACAACATTGGTCCCGCCCAAATCCAGGATGGCTCCTCACCCCTTGGGCCGGCTCACGCCAAGAAGAAGAAAAACTCTCCAAAGAGCACAAAATCACCATTCGCTGCCTCCCGCTCGCCGAACAAAAAGGCGATGAAGCCCCCTGTATTCTCACCGGAAAAGCCACCAAACAACGCGCTCTCTGGGGCCGTAGCTACTAGAACACACCCTCTTTCCCCCATGAAAGCACTCCTCCTCCTGATTCTCTCTACCCTTCCCCTCCCTGCCGAACCCCCAAAAATCGGCTATGTCAACATCGCCACCATTTTCGAATCTTACGACGCTACCCTCGAATCAAAAGAAGACTTCCGCTCCGATCGCGAGGAAGTCATCAAAGGCACTCGCTTCGAATCACTCCGCGAAGCCAATCGCGAACTCAAAGAGCTGGCTGCCCGCGTCCGTGACGAAGAAATCTCTCCCGAAAACCGCGAAATCGCCGCCGAAAAATTCAACAACCTCTCCCTCGAATACCAAGCCCTCATGCTCGATTTCGAGAACTACCTCAAAGCCGAACAGCGTCGACAAAGCCTCGAACAACTCAAAAGGGCCGAAGAACTCCTCGTCGTCATCCGTGCCGAAATCGAGCTCCTCAGCAAAAACAAGGACTACGATCTCGTCTTCGAAATCGGCGGCCTCACATCTTCCCAACTCTCTCCCATCTTATACATTCGCGACGGAATAGACCTCACCCAAATTGTCCTCGCCCGTCTCAACGACAAATTCAACCGGCCGGAGCCCACCGATTTTTAGGACCTTTTCTGAAGCCTTTCCTTTCTTCGTCCCATTTGGCAAACTCCCTCCTCACCCAAACTCACCCCACATGGACTGGTTCTGGAACTTCATTCAATCCACCTTCGGCTCCGGCCTCGCCGTTGGCCTCGCCATCGGACTCGCCCTCACCTTCTTCACTTGGAAATCCTCCCTCGGAGGAAAGCGCCAACTCAAAAAAGAGAACAAACGCGTCACCTCCGAAATGCGAGACCTCGAAAACCACCTGAACACCCAACTCAAAATCAACGCCTCCGGAAACGAAGCCGTTCAATCCCAGCTCGATAGCCTCAAGGAGCAAAACGAAACACTTCGCGTCAACATCGCTGCCCTCCAATCAAAGCCTGGTCGCGCCGAACTTCGTCAACTCCACACCATGGAAACCGCCATCCGCCTCATGCGCGAACAAGCCCCCGGCTTCGCTTCCGCCTGGGAACAAGCCCTCCGCCAAGCCGAAGCCGAATACGAAGACGCCTCCGGAGGCCTCAAAAAACTCGTCCGCAAAGTCATCTCCCTCCCCGGCCCCACTGACAGCGAGGAAAAAAAAGAAGACTAGCCCGACTACCAATTCAATTTGGCAAGCGACTTCGCCAGAAACTGCCCGTCTTTGCGAATCACCTTCCCGTCAAACAGAATTTCTCCCCCTCCATACTCCGGGCGTTGGATATTCACCATATCCCAATGCACCTGCGAGCGATTCCCGTTATCAGCCTCCTCATAAGCCTGTCCCGGCGTGAAGTGAAAGGACCCGGCAATCTTCTCATCGAAGAGAATATCCCTCATCGGTTCTTTGATTTCAGGATGAAACCCAATCGCAAACTCCCCGATATACCGAGCTCCAGGATCGGAATTCAAAATCTTGTTCAAATCCTTCGTCCGTCCTCCCGCCGCAGTCGCTTTCACAATCTTTCCCGCCGCAAACTCTAACCGAATTCCATCAAACGGAATCCCCCGGTAAATCGTCGGCGCATTGTACGTCACCACTCCCTCAACCGAATCCTTCACCGGCGCCGTAAAAACCTCGCCATCGGGAATATTGTAATTTCCTCCACACACAATCGCCGGAATCCCTTGAATCGAAAAGCTCAAGTCCGTCTCCGGACCCACCAACTGCACCCGATCAGTCTTCTCCATGAGTTTCTTCAACTGATTCATCGCCGGAATCAACGCCTTGTAATCCAACAAAGAGACCTTGAAATAAAAGTCCTCAAACGCCTCCGTACTCATCCCGGCTTGCTGAGCCATCGCCGGATGCGGCCAACGCAACACACACCACTTCGTCTTCTTCACCCGGTGATCCAGCACCTTCCGCATATGGCTCATCACCAACCGACTCTTGCTTGCCGGCACATCACTCTGCTCGGCAATATTGTGACTCCCCCGCACTGCAATGTAGGCATCCATATCCTTCATCTCAGCCAAGAGATGCTTCGCAATCAGTCGATACTGGCCATCCGTCGCCCCCTTCAACATCTCTCGCGACAAGCGCGCTGAGTGCAAACGCACCACTGGCAATGCACCTCGCTTCCGAGCCTCCGAAACGAGAGCAATCCCCAAATCCTCAGGCACATCAAAAAGATCGAAGAGCACGCTCTCTCCCTTTTTGAGCTGTGTAGAATATGAAGTGAGTTGACGAGCGAGTTCCGTATAGCGCGGATCCTTCACTCCTGCTCCCTCCACTCTTCAAAACTTCTCGCCCCCCCCTGATTCTCTCCCGGCAACGCCGCATTCGCATCCAGCGCCCGAGCCAACTCCGAATCATCAAACGCACCTCCCCCTGCTTCCCGCTTATCGACGGGAGCACACGACACCACCAAACCCAAAAGCCCGACCAAAAAGGATAGAACAAACTTCACACCACAGGTTATCCCCCGAAAACCTCTTCCTGACAAGAGCAACACCCCAAGTTGACACTAGCTTCCGCTCAGGCGCCTCTCCCGCTCATCTGCAATCCAATCCCGATCTGCCTTCGACAAGCTTCGCTCATGCGTCTGATAACGCACACCATCCGGCCCAATCAGCAAAAGTCTGCCATCACGGTACGACGCCAGCCTGGCCAGAATCCGCCGCTCATTTCCCCCCTCCCAATACCGGTAACCCTTCTTTTTGAGCTTCTCCTCAAAAGTCGCCTGCCGTTTCTCCGCCAAGTCCACCGCCGTCCGCAACAACCCCCAAGTATACTCCGGGTCACCTGCCCGATACCCCCGCACCTTCGAAACCACCGAACCATCCGGAGCCACCACCACCAAAGTCGGATAACCCCGCACGCTGTAGCGCTTCTTCAGCTTCTCATGATACTTCTCCTTCTGCCGGGCCACCTCCTTTGCCTTCGGATCCACCGACCGGGCATCCGGAACCATCCGATCCGTCTTCATCCTCACCAAATTCTGCTCCGCCCATTCTCCAAACTTCGGCCTTGCGAACAACTCCCGCTCAATGGCCAAAGATGCCGGGCTCCCCGGCTTCCGCTCCCCGGAACTGTGCGCAAACCAAATCAATAAAGACTTCCCTTTCGTCATCGAGTCTCGTCGCGCCATCGAATGGCTGAGCTGCCAGACCCCATCCCGCTCCACACCGAGCTCCTTCAAAAGATCCTCCGAAGCCTCCGGCGCATCAGGATCCGTCCACATCATTTCTTCCTCCGTCGGTAATCCCGCGATTCCACCTTGTTCTGCGGTCAGCGTCGCCGGATCAACCCCTGCCTCGACTTCCCTCACAAGCGTCGGCTCCACTCTCGCTGTCGCCGCCCCTCCAGCCGCCAAATGCGCTGGCACCTCTGGAACCTGCCCAAACTCCTCATCCGCCTCTTCCTCCGGCAACACACTCGAAACCAACCCCCCAATCCTCGCACAACTCGCCAGCCCCAAGACTGCCAACAGCAACACCAGCCAAACCCGCATGCCCCCAACCTATCCTCCCATCTCCAAAATGGCAACGACCCCGAAACACCGCTTTCGCTTGCCACACCAAGCTCACTCAACGAATCTCCCCGCCCGAGCCACCAAATGACCTCAAAATTCCATTTCCTGCTCCCCTTGCTCTTCCTCGCATCCACTCTCTCCCTGCTGGCCGCCGGCGGCTCGGACAAAAAACCCGCTTGGCCCGGCGACCCCGCCCACGGCATCAAGGACCAATACTCCAAATTTCCAGTCCCCACCCGCGAACTGCCCAAGGCCGAATCCATCGACGGCCAAATGGACCTCATCGGCACCCTCTCCGCCCGCATCCAGGCAGACCCCTTCAACCTCGTCGCCACCCTCATTTTCCTGGGGGCCATCATCCACACCTTCATGGCCGGCTTCTTCAACAAACTCGCCCACAAAGCCGAGGAAAAACACCACGAGCGCATCCACCGCCTTGGCCTCACCGGTGCCGCAAAACCACAAGACGACGCTCAGGATGACGTCTCCTTCAAAGCCACAATCCTCCACTTCTTCGGCGAAGTCGAAGCCATCTTCGGTATCTGGATCATCGCCCTCGCTGCTGCCGCCATCGGCTTCTACGACTGGGAAGCCTTCAAAAACTACGTCTCCTACGACCGCAACTTCACCGAACCCATGTTCGTCGTCATCATCATGGCCATCGCTGCATCCCGTCCCGTCCTCCGCTTCGCAGAAGGCGTCATGGCCAAAGCCGCCAGTTTCGGCAACGGCTCACCAGCCGCTTGGTGGGTCTCCGTTCTCACCATCGCACCCATCCTCGGCTCGTTCATCACCGAGCCCGCTGCCATGACCATCGGAGCCCTCATCCTCTCCAAAAAAATCTACAAACACAAACCCAGCCTCAAATTCGCCTACGCCACCCTTGGCCTCCTCTTCGTCAACGTCTCCGTCGGCGGCACCCTCACACACTTTGCAGCCCCTCCTGTCCTCATGGTCGCCGGCACCTGGGACTGGGGCATGGGCTTCATGGCCACCCACTTCGGCTGGAAAGCGGTCGTCGCCATCATCATTTCGAACATCCTCTTCTTCAACTACTTCAAAAAAGAACTCGCCCGCCTCGCAGACTGTGCCGACGGCATCGAAGACGGCGTCCAACACCCCATCGCATGGCACGAACGCGAAGACCCCATCCCCGCCTGGGTCATCGCCCACCACCTCTTCTTCCTCGCTTGGACCGTCTTCACCGCCCACTACCCCGCTCTCTTCATCGGCGGATTCCTCTTCTTCCTCGCATTCGTCGCCGCCACCCAACACCACCAAAACGCCATCTCGATGAAGGGCCCCCTCCTCGTCGGATTTTTCCTCGGCGCCCTCATCATCCACGGCGGCTGCCAAGCTTGGTGGATTGAACCCATCATCGTCGCCCTCAACGACTCTCCCGGACTCCTCATGTTCGGGGCCACCATTCTAACAGCTTTCAATGACAACGCCGCCATCACCTACCTCGCCTCCCAAGTGACCGACATCTCCTACGCCGCCAAACACGCCGTTGTTGCCGGCGCTGTCGTCGGCGGCGGACTCACCGTCATCGCCAACGCTCCCAACCCCGCCGGCCAATCCATCCTCGGCAAACACTTCGAAGGCGGCATCTCACCCGCAAAACTCGCCATCGGAGCACTCATCCCCACCTTCATCTGCTACCTCTGCTTCACCTTCCTCCCCAACCTCGACGGCTCCAGCAGCACCGTTGACCCAAAAGCGAAAAACAAAACCGAACAAGTGGAAACTCACTGACTCATGTTCACCGGACTAGTCGAATCCACCGGCGAGGTCCTCTCCCTCACCGAATCAGGCCAACAAGCCCGCCTCGACCTCCATATCCCCTTTGCCGACGAACTCGCGCTCGGAGACTCCGTTGCCATCAATGGCTGCTGCCTCACCGTCGCGGCCCTCGCTCCCTCCGCCACCTCCTTCGATATCCTGACTCAAACCCTCCAAGTCACCTCTCTCAGTCACCTCAAACCCGGCTCTCTCGTCAACCTCGAACGCGCCCTCCGCGTTGGCGACCGCCTGGGCGGCCACTTCGTTCAAGGGCACGTCGATGCCACCGGCTCCATCCGCGATCTCTCTCCCCTCGGACAAGATCATCGCTTCGAAGTCACCCTTCCCCCTGAAATTCATCGCCTCTGCATCGATAAAGGCTCCCTCGCCGTCGACGGAATCTCCCTCACCATCGCCGAGCTCACACCCGACTCCGCAGTCTTCTGGATCACCCCTCACACATTTCAAGCCACACACCTCCAAGCCACTCAAATCGGTGCCCCCGCCAACCTCGAAGCCGACCTCCTCGCCAAACACATCCAAAAACTCCTTCCCGGCAATTCATCGATCTGACTGAAAAAACACTCAAAAAAATCGATTCGCCCTCTCCACCCGTCATGATTGAATCTTCAATTCATGAGCGGCACATTGAACGCAGACATTCTCGGCAACGACCGAATCCCCCAACAATCCGGCCTCCTCGTTCCTGGGCGCCTCAACCTTGCCCAGCTTCAAATCATCGAAAGCCAACTCGCCGGCCGTCCCATCCTCTACCTCGCGGAAGAAAATCACCTCCTCGACGGCAAACTCCAAGCCCACCTCGACAAAACCGCCACCGAATGTGCTGTCTTCTCTCTCTCAGATAACCCCAGCTCCATCGGCTCCGTCGTCAAAGAAAAGCTCGGCGAAAACGGTCTCGCCATCTTTGTCACCGGTCTCGCCAACTCCCGCCCGGCTACCAACTGCCTCGTCCCTTCACCGATCATCAAATTCCTCTGCCAACTCGATGTCCCGATCACCCCCGTTGCCGTCCACATCCCTGCCGAAAGCTGTCTCGCCATCGAAGACCCCGCCTCCCTGCCATCCTCCATCATCTCCTTCGGCAAACAAATCAAAGACAAACACCTCTCCCTCCCCGGCTTTCACCAATCCCTCCTCGAAGCCGCCGAAGAAGCCTTCTCAAGCCGCGACTTTCTCAATGGCTCACTCCCGATCGCCCTTCTCAAAGGACTCAAAAAACACGCCAAAACCAACGTCCTCCACGACGGCACCGACGACTCCGAACTCCCCTTCTCCAAAATCCTCGGCGCCGCCATCGCCCTCTCCAAAGAAATCACCAAATCCACCAAAAAGA
>JBCCZX010000008.1:0-34404 GCA_039186735.1 Verrucomicrobiota bacterium
GAGCGATTTCTGTCAGTTTTTTACCTCTGGGCGCGTTCCGCTACGGAAAGCAGATGGCGTCAGCCCAGTCGTCTTCTGAAAAGCCCTCGTGAAATAGGCAGGCGAGGAAAATCCAAGGTTTTCGGCCGACCCGCACCCACCTCCTCACTCAATTCCACCACCTCTTCCTTCAAGCGCGTCATCCTCCCCAGCTTCAACTCCATCTTCAACCCTGCCCCCGTCATCAACTTCCTGAAAAACGACTCCCCCGTAATCGCCGCTTTCTCCCCTTCCAATTTCGCAATCGCCTTGTCCGCATAAAACTTCCTCAAAGCCACCGCCGCCCCAACCGGCACCAACCCGAGCACCAACAAAAACTTCCACACCCCAAAAACCTCCCCCACCTCAAGCCTCCCAACAACCGCAAATCAAGTCTCCTCCCTCCACCCCGCGTCCAATCCGTCCCCCAAAGAACCAACTATGTCCAGCCTGCCAGTCAAAGCCTCAGCGACAGATGGCGGAGAGAGTGGGATTCGAACCCACGGTAGCTTTAACACTACGCACGATTTCGAGTCGTGTGCCTTAAACCGGACTCAGCCATCTCTCCTCAAGCGCAGGGGGCGGAACCTAACGCCCTCTCAACCTCGAACACAAGCCCATTCCACTCCTCAATACCCCTTCTTTTTCGGGGTCTTCGGCCCCATCGGACGCTTCGGCACTTCCAAACCATGCTTCCGCATCACCTTCCCAAAGGCGTCGATCATATACTGATACGGACGATATCCAATCGGCCGGTCCCCATGTGCAATCACCAGCGGAGTCCGCCCATTCGCATTCTTCCGATTCCAAACCTCCGGATCTGCCCCCCTCTCATCCAGCAGGAAAACCAAATCCGGATCCCCCTTGTAGGCCGCCGCATGCATCACCGATTCCCCAAAATCATTCACCGCGTCAATCGCCAACCCCATCTCTAACAGATACTTCACCACTGGAATCACCTCTCCCTCCCGCGCCGCTTCCTCTCCCGGAGCCGAAACCCCCAACCCCGCTGCCGCCAACAAAGCCGAAGTCCCCTCA
The DNA here is from genome assembly GCA_039186735.1 of Verrucomicrobiota bacterium. Lineage (GTDB taxonomy): Bacteria > Verrucomicrobiota > Verrucomicrobiia > Verrucomicrobiales > Akkermansiaceae > Roseibacillus. Next base: position 1,057 of record JBCCZX010000008.1, read on the forward strand.
CCGTTCGGGATCGTCACATCCGCCCCCAACTCCACCAACAACTTCATATAATCGAGATCACAAGTCTTCGCACCCAACAAAAAATCCGTCGCGCCCTTCGGATTGACCTGACCCGCTTTGTGCTCACCCTTCTCCAGCCGCAAATCCACCTCCGCCCCCCGCGCAACCAGAGCTTTCACCAAATCCAAACTCCCCATCTCTCCCGCAATCCGTGGCGGCGCAATCCCATTCGCTCCATCCCCTCGCTCTGGCTTCCGAACCCACGTCAACACATGCAACGGCCCAAAACCCGACCGCAGATCATTCACATCCGCCCCCATCTCCACCAATCGCATCGCCAACTCAAAATGCCCGTTCTCAATCGCCAACAGCAACGGCGCCATGCCTGCCCGCATTGCTTTCGCCGTCACCTTCTTCGGTGTCCGCGGCGCGCAAGGATCAGCCCCTGCCGCCACCAACTGCTCCACAACCCCTGTCCGCCCGGCCCGCACCGCAAAACACAACGCATCCAACCCCGACTCCCCCGCAACTCGCTCCACCTCAGCGCCTCCCGTCAGTAGCAACTCCACCACATCCTCATATCCTCCCGCCGCCGCCCACATCAACGCCGTCTGTCCCCCACTCGCCTGATCAACCGGCGCTCCAGCATCCAGCAAAATGCCAACCGTTTCTTCAAATCCACCCCGCGCCGCTGCCAACAAAACCGGATCCCCCGCACTCCAATCGAATTTCGCTCCAGCTTCTAACAACACCTTCACCACCCCTGGCCGCCCCTTCTCACAAGCCAAACCCAACGGAGTCACCCCATACTCACTCCTCTCATTCACCTCCGCCCCCGCCGCAATCAACTCCTGCACCACCTCCACCCCATCCTGATCCACGGCTTTCAAAAGCTCACCACTCCCCGCCAAAACCTCCCCCGCCAAAAACAGTCCCGCCAACCACCTCATCATACCCCCAGTGGCTCGAATAACTCCGTAATTTGCCCGTTACTATCCCCAAACTTCTCCAAGTCCACTCCCACCTTGTCCAACAGAGTCAAATGCAAGTTCGCCAACGGCGTCGGCGCATCATACTTCACATGACGTCCCCCCTGCATCCCTCCTGCCGCACCACCTGCCACCACAATCGGCAACTGCGTGTGATCATGCACATTCGGATTTCCCATCCCGCTTCCATAAAGCAACAACGAATTCTCTAGTAGATTGGAATCCCCCTCTGGCGTCGCTCGCAATTTCTCCACAAACTCCGCAAACAAGCTCACGTGGTAGCGATTGATTCGCGACATCTTCTCAATCTTCTCCGGATCATTTCCGTGATGCGAAAGCGGGTGATGCGGATCCGTCACCCCCGTCTCAGGGTAAGTCCGGTTACTCGTCTCCCGCGCCATCTGGAAGGTGCTCACCCGCGTAATATCCCCTTGGAAGGCCAACAACTGCAAATCGAACATCAATCGCGCATGGTCCTGATAATCAATCGGAACCCCCATCGGACGTTCCATATCTGGCTCTGGATTCTCCTTCGCATCCGCCTCTCCCCGCTGAATCCGCTTCTCCACATCCCTCACCGCTTCCAAGTATTCATCCACCCTCACCCGATCCTCCGTTCCCAACTCCCGCTTCAAACTCGCAAAACTATCCTTCACCGAATCCAGCAACGACGCCCGCCGCCGCAACGAAGCCGCCCGCTCTTCCGCCGTCCCGCCTTCTCCGAACAACATCTCGAAGACCAACCGCGGATGCGCCTCGGCGGGAAGTGGCGTCGTTGGCGAACTCCACGACAAATTATTCTGATAGACACAAGCATACCCGTTGTCGCACTGCCCCACCGTCTCCAGCAAATCCATCGCCACTTCCATCGAAGGCAACCGCGTTCCTTGTCCCAACGACTTCGCCGCAATCTGGTCCGCCGTAATTCCCAAAAAGTAGTCCGAACTCTCCGTCCGCTTCGCTCGCGCCGCCGACAAGAAAGCCGAGTTCGAAGTCGCATGCGTTCCCGGATAAGCAGGCTGCAATTCCAAATTCGAAATCACCGACAAAGAATCCTTCACCCCCTCCAACGGCTTCAAAATCGGCGACAACTCTCCCAGCTTTCCCTCTCCCTCAGGCGTCCACCGCGAAATATCCGAACCCATCGGAATGAAGACATAGCCCAACCGCTTCACCGGCTTCACCGCCCGTGCCACCGCCGCTCCCGCCGCCGGAACCATCGCATCCAAAAACGGCAAGGAAATGGTTGCTCCCAAACCCCGCAAAACCGTTCTCCGGGATAAACGTCGATTCGTAATCATTCTATTGTGCTGTTCGATATTGAAACGGAAGGCTCATCACCACTCCTTCAATCAAATCCTTCAAACGGTAGCCTTCATCCGCTGCCTCGCGCACAATCGTCCGAATCGTCGCGTGGTCAGCAGCAATCAAACCCCGTCCTAACGCGTAAACTAACAACTTTTCCGTCACCGCCCGAGCAAAAACCTCCTCCTGCTCCGCCAGCTTTGCCACCAACTCCTCCGCCCCGTCGGCCTTCCGCCCGTCCGGCAGCCCCCCCAGTTTATCCATCAAGCGCCCGTCTTCCCCGGCCCGCCAACGACCCACCGCATCGTAATTCTCCAACGCAAACCCCACCGGATCCATCAATCGGTGACACGCCGCACAACTCGCTTTCTCGCTGTGCAACGCCAATCTCTCCCGCATCGGCAACTTCGCCGACACCACTTTCTCTTCCAACGCCGGCGTATTCGGCGGCGGGGGCGGAGTCGGCGTTCCCAAAATGGTCTCCAACACCCAATTCCCCCGAATCACCGGCGAAGTCCGATTCGCATAAGACGTCACCGACAACACACTCCCCTGCCGCAACAACCCGCCCCTCTCCCACTCCGGCTTCAACTGCACCCTCCGAAAATGTGTCCCCGTCACCTTCGGAATCCCGTAATGCCTCGCCAAACGCTCATTCAAAAAACTGTAATCCGCCGTCAATAACTCCTTCAACGGTCGCCCTTCCTTCAACACCGACTCAAAAAACAACTCCGTCTCCCGCCGCATCGCCCGCCGCAAATTCTCGCCATACTCCGGAAACAACCGAAAGTCCGGTCGCACCGATTCCAGATTCTTCAGATGCAACCACTGCCCCGCAAAATTCGTCACCAGACTCTCCGCCCGCTCATCAAGCAACATCCTCTCCACCTGGCTCCGCAAAACTTCTTGCTCAAAAATTGCGCCCGATTCCCCCAACTCTATCAACTCTTCATCTGGCAAACTACTCCACAAAAAATCCCCCAGCCGCGTTGCCAAATCCAATCCTCCCACCCGATAAACCTCACCCCCCGCCAGCTCCTCCGGCTCCTCGCAGACTCTCAGAAAGAACTTCGGATTCGCCAAAATCGCACTCAACCCCGCCTCAATACCTTTCTCGAATTCTCTCTCGTTCCGAAAAAATGGCATCACCATCTTGAAGTCCTCATCACTGACTTTTCCGCGAAACGCCCTGCGCATCAGCCCCCCCAGTAAGCCCCGCGCATAATCCTCATCCCCTTCTCCCACCTTCCTCTCCCGCCAAAACACCCGCTCCCGGCTCTCCGTTGCCGCCACTTCCGCCTCTCCAAACGGCCCCGTCACCCCCACCTGCAAAATCGCCGGATTCGGCCGCGGATGCCGGTGCCGGTTGAAACTCACCGGATACGGCTCCCGCAATTCATTCTTCAACCTCTTCGGCCGAGCCAAAAACGTGACCCCCACTTCCCGCGCCCCCGCTTCTACCGGCAACCGCACCTTCAAATGCGCGTCCGCTTTTCCATGATCCATTCCCTTCGGACGCTCAACCGAAAACCGCTTCACTTCCTCCCCATCAAGAAACACCAAAACGCTGTGCTCACCCCACAACCCCTCCACCATCTCATCCCGATCCCGCATCAAGCGCATCTCAAACTCATACTCGCCCCCCACCGCAAACTGATGCTCAAAGACCACCCCCCCGCGCGTTCCCGGCGGCAACCCTTCCAAGCGACTCTCCTGCGTCAAATCCGGCGGCACCCGCACAATCCGGCCACTCGCCGATCCAATCCCAACTCCCGTGGCCTGCCGACTAATCTTCTGCGCTGCCGAAAGATAACGATTCAACAACGTCGATGAGAGGGTACTCACCGTAATATGATCAAACCCCAGGCTCGACTCATCCTTCGGCAACAACTCCTTCGCATCCACCTTAAGCCCCAACAAATCCCGGACCGCATTCTCATACTCGAACCTCGTCAAACGCCGCAAACGATCCGTCTGACCGGGATTCGGGTTCACAGCGGCCTCCGCCTCCAAACGACCCTCCAACCAACTCTGAATCGCCACGTATTCCTCTTCACTCGGCCGCTCCCGCCCCACTGGCGGCATCTGCCGCGTCGCCAGACGCAGTGCCACATGCTCCCAAATTTTCGCATTCTCAGCCAGCTCCCCTACCTTCAATCCCTCCAAATCCAGCCCTCCTTTCTCAGTCCCATACCCATGACAATCATAGCAAAAGTGCTCCAAAAATTCCCCAAGGCGCACTTCTGCAGAACTCATCATCGGAATGAGCACAGCAAATAACCAAAGCTGCCAATTCATCTGCAAACTCATGAGACGTTGACATCCATCCACTTGTTTCAAAACCCACAAATCCAGAAAGGACAACTCGGTCAGCAGAAAATTCGCTGGCTTCCATAAACGAACCGACCCATCCTAAACTTTTGAAACTTTTGCATCAGCTGCTGACCCTTTTCCTAGCCTTCGCGCTCGGGAATCCAGCCTGCTGTTGCACGTTATCAAGTCTGAAGAGCAATAAAGCATCCGAATCAACCCCCTCGTGCTGCTGCTCCGAATTACAAGACTCCTCCCCGTCGGAGCTCCCATCTTGCCCTCGCCAGTGCAGCTGCGAGCCAAGCCCGGCCGATCTACCCAACCCCAATCTGCCCCTCCCCGAGCGCCCCTCTCTCGAGACCCCTGCCCACCCGCCCTTCCCGGTATCGACCTCTCACTGGGGACCTTCTCTATCAAGGACCTGTCAACCCACCACTCCCCCGCCCGAGCCTACCCCACCACCCCTCTCCCTCAATCAGGTGTTCCTTCTTTAAGGCAACTCGAAACACCGATTTCAAAAAAGCGAGCAGCCCTCAGGAGAATCAATGCTCGCTACTCTCCCTCCGTCTCTTCTCCGAACCATCTCGGCGATCCAGACCGACAAACTTCCTGACCATCCAAACTCAATTCTCACCTTCCCACTTCAACAAAATGAAGAGGCAACTCCTTCTCACCCTCACGTTTGGCACCCTTCTCTTCAACGACGCCTTTGGATGAGACGGATGAAAGCTCACCTCCCCGCCAGTTGGCGGCACCAAAAACCACGATTCCTCGAACGTCGGCTTCAGTCTCACTGGCCTTCTCCGACAGAGTGATGAAATCTTCCAAGGTAGCCGGAAAGTTTCCAATCCAACAGACATTTCCACCACCTTTCACCGCCTCGATTTCAATGCCGCCTGGAAACTCAACGAACAACTCACCATCAACGCCATTCTCCCCTGGGTGACGGCAACCCGGGAAGAAAAAGGCTTACCGGATGAAAGCTACACCGGTCTCGCCGACGCCTCCCTTTCTCTCCGCTGGACGCCATGGTCTCAGCAAGAAGACCTGTCTGGTCTTGCCCTGTCACTCGGCCTCATCCTACCCACTGGCGAAGCGATCAAACAACCCATCGTTGGCGTCGCCACCCCAGCCGTCTTTCAGGCGGGAACAGGAACCGTCCAAGCCACCTTCGGAATTCTCTACTCAAGACCTCTCGAAAACTGGAACTTCGGATTGAGCTTCGATTCCCGCTTCGCCCTCCACGAGAGCAACGAAGATTTCCGCCCGGCATCCATCCTCTTCGCGAGTCTCTTCGCCGGACGCTCACTCACCGAAACCCTCGACGCCAAATTCTCCCTCGACTTCTTCCACGGAACGCGCGACCAGCTCGGAGGACAAGAAATTCCCTTCACCGGCTCCACAACCCTCTCGCTCAAACCCTCTCTGATTTGGAATATCAACGATCATCTCGCCACGTCGGCTTCAGTCTCAATCCCCATCCAGCGCCAAGTCAAAACGACACAACTGGCAACCGGCACCCTCTGGTCCCTCGGAATAAGCTACAATTTCTAAACTAAATCAGGTTCAATCCTCGAGCACTTACTGCAATTAAGTTGCAATAAGGCCGAGCAGAAATACCGTCCCCCTGTGCCGATTTCCCAGTTAAAGAATTCTGGCTCCGTCTCGCCGACAAAATCGAAGACGACCCGCCCGTCCCCAACCTTCACCTGCTTGGTCTGCGGCGGCGAAAGTGTCGGGAAAACGCAACTCCTCGCCTCTCTCACCGGTAAACTCCCCAACCCGGAGAACTTCCGCGGCTCCACAATCGCTTGCGACACCTATCGCGACGGCAATCTGAAATGGACCGATACTCCCGGAATTCTCCGCGAATCGGAAACCTCCGCCAGCCGCTCTGCTCTCGCCCACATCCAGGATGCCGACCGCGTGCTGCTCGTCGCTCGCGCAGACCGCTCAGCCGAGGAACTCCCCCCCCTCCTCCCAGCCCTCGCCGGAAAACCCGGCTTCATTGTCCTCACCTTCGAAGACCATCTCCCTCCTCAAACAGCCTTTCCCACCAACGAACTCGCCAAGGCTCTTCACGTGCCCGTTTTCCTCGTCAATGCGCGCAACCTCAAGACCGAAGAAGCCGCCGCTATTCGCACAACTGCATCCACCCCAGTCAAAAACCTCGCGCGCTTCCCAAGCCCCCCTCCAAAGACCCTCCCCCTCCCGACTCCCACCGCATCGCGAAACGAAAACTGGCTCGAGCGAATCGCCTCGCAACCCGTGATGGCCTTTCTCCTCCTGTTCTTTCCTGCCGCCCTCTCAATCGTCTACACCAACCGCCTCGCCGACTGGCTCGCCTCACCCCTCTCCCAAATCCTCGCCCCAGCCCTGAAAGCGATCGCCGCTTGGCCGAGCCTCCCCGCTGCTCTCTTCGGCGGCAATTACGGGCTCCTCGCGATGTTTCCCTTTCTTCTCCTCTACGCCATTCCCACCATCATCGTCTTTTCCGCCATCCTCGCACTCTACAAATCCACCGGCCTCATCGACCGCATGTCCCTGGCCCTTCACCCTTGGCTTCGCCCCTTTGGCATCGGTGGCCGCGACCTCGTTCGCGTCGTCATGGGCTTCGGCTGCAACGTTCCCGCAATCGTCTCCACTCGCTCTTGCCACAGCTGCTCACGCGGAGCTTGCGTCTCCGCCATCTCCTTCGGCTCAGCCTGCTCTTACCAACTACCCGCCACCCTTGCCGTCTTTGCCGCAGCAGGCATGTCCGGCATGGGAATCGTCTATCTCGCTCTTCTTGCCCTCACCACTCTCATCTATCTCCGCTTCACCACCCCCAAGGTCCTCCGTCTCGCCACCAACAAACGACTACACACATCCTCTGATTCTCTCACCTCCCCCTCTTGGAGTTCAATCTCGCGCGAAGTCGCCAGCAACCTCAAACAGTTCGTTCTCATGGCCTTCCCCATCTTCATCGCCATCTGCTTCGCCGCTGCATTCTTGGACTGGCTCGGTGTCCTCGCTGCCCTCTCCCAGTCTCTCGCTCCTGCCCTCATCCTGTTCAATCTCCCCCCCGAAGCCGCTACCGCTGTCATCCTCGGCGCCATTCGCAAAGACGGCATCGCCATCGGCTTGCTCGACAACTCAGCCGGCACCCTCCAAGTCGCTCTCGGCACCCCCGCTCAAGTTCTCACTGCCGTCTACCTCGCCGGAGTCCTCCTCCCTTGCCTCGTCACCGTCTTCACCATCGCCCGCGAAATGCGCTGGAAATTCGCCGTCAAACTCTGCACCCGCCAAATGCTCTGGGCCTCCGCCTTCGCTCTCCTCATCGCCTGGACCGGAGCCCTCATTTCCTAACCCATTTCCCAACCTCCCAATGCCCCAAAAAAACAGACCCGTGACCATCCGTCCTCTCTTCCAAGTCGAAGAAGAAAAACGCGCCCTCCCCGACGAGAAACCAGAAATCGCCAATCGCCCCGATGAAGCCAGGCGCGTCGTCAAACGCATAACCACCATCATCGAGGAACACCGCCAAGCCAGCCAGCCCCTCGGCTTCGAATTCGGCCCCCCCGAACTCCTCATCGTCATCAACGGCCTTCGCGACCACGCCAATGGCGGCCCCGGCTCCCTCGAACTCACCGACCACGACGAAATCGAATCCCACTGCCTCAAACGCTTGTTCGAGGAACTGGTCGAAGAACCCAGCAACATTCTCTACGTGACCCAAACCGGACCAGAATCCACCCGCTACGATGCCATGGATTCCTCCTTCTGGCTCGAATGCCTCGATCTCCTCGAAAAAAACAATTCAAACTAAACAATGAACAACCTCTTCACCAGCTACCAGCAATGGCGCACCACCATGATCGACCGCGCCGGCCTCACCCTCGACCGCGCCTACTGCGAAGAACGCCTGACCATTCTCGAAGACGAAACCAACGCAGAAACCCGCTCTTTCATCAAATCATTCGGCGCTCCTTACCACAAGCAAGTCGTCGCCTGGTTCCACCAAGCTCTCTCCGAAGCATGAAACGAAACAACTCCGTCATCCAGACCCGCGTCCTCATCGTCGGCGCCGGACCAGCCGGCCTCGGCATCTCGCTTGCCCTCAAAAAAGCCCTCGTCGCCGACCAACTCGTCGTCGATGCACGCGAGATCGGCGCCGCCTTCCGCTCCTGGCCGAAAGACATGGCTCTCCTCACCCCATCCTTCTTCTCCAACGCCTTCGGACTCACCGACCTCAACTCAATTGACCCCGACACCTCGCCCGCCGACTTCCTCCACACCCAACACCCCAAGGGCCCAGCCTACGCAAAATACCTCCAAGCCCTCGTCACCCATTTCAAACTCCCCGTCCGCACCGGCATCAAAATCACCAACGTCCGCAAAACCTCCGACGGCTTCGTCGTCGACTCTTCACAAGGCACAATCTACGCCGACTACGTTGTCTGGGCCGCCGGACAATTCTTCTACCCCCGCGACAACGATTTTCCAGGCTCCGAGCTCGCCCTCCACAGCTCGAAAGTGGAAGATTGGTCCAAGCTCGAAGGCGACTCCTTCACTGTCGTCGGCGGCTACGAAAGCGGAGTCGATGCCGCTCTCAATCTCATCAACAACGGCAAATCCGTTCGCCTCATCTCCCGTGGCGAACCCTGGGCCTCCGACCACCCCGACCCCTCTCGCTCCCTCAGCCCCCGAACCCTCGACCGCCTTCGTGACCTACTCCGCTCTCCCGAAAAAGCCCAAAAACTCGAGTTCATGAAGGACACCGTCATCAAGAGTATCGAAGCCGGTGAAGGTTTCTGGACCCTCCGCGACCACGACGACATTCCCATCGCCACCACCACCAGACCCATCCTCGCCAACGGCTTCCACAGCGGCCTCGGCGTCGTGTCTCCACTCTTCGAACACAACAAACACGGCAACCCAATCTTCACCGAAGCCGCCGATGAGTCCACCATCACCTCCGGCCTCTTCTACTCCGGCCCCTCCCTCGTTCACCGCAATGCCCTCTTCTGTTTCATCTACAAATTCCGCGCCCGCTTCGGTGTCGTCGCCGCCGAAATCGCTCGCCGCCTCGGCAAGTCCGACATCGAAGAGAACCTCGCCTCCTACGCCAAGGCCGGCTTCATGAATACCGACCTCGACTGCTGCACCAGCTGCGAATGCGCCGTTGATTCCGAAGACGCCAGCACCTCCGACACTCCCCAACCCGCCTCGTTCGCCAAACAGTGAACACCTCACAAAAGCTCCCCGTCACTGTCCTCTCCGGCTTCCTCGGCGCGGGCAAAACAACTCTCCTCAACCACATCCTCCGCAACCGCGAAGGCAAGCGCGTCGCCGTCATTGTCAACGATATGTCCGAAGTCAACATCGACGCCGACCTCGTCCGCAACGGCGACGCCGCCCTCTCCCACACCGAGGAAAAAATGGTCGAAATGTCCAATGGCTGCATCTGCTGCACCCTGCGCGAGGACTTACTACTCGAAGTCGGCAAACTCGCCCGCGAAAACCGCTTCGACCACCTCGTCATCGAATCCACCGGAGTCTCCGAACCCATGCCCGTCGCCGAAACCTTCACCTTTGCAGACGAAACCGGCCAATCTCTCGGAGACATCGCAGAGATCGACACCATGGTCACCGTAGTCGACGCCCCCAACTTCCTGCGTGATTTCTCTTCCCGGGATTCCCTCGAAGACCGCGGGCAAGCTGTTGGAGAAGAAGACGAACGAACCATCGTCAACCTTCTCAACGATCAAATCGAATTCGCCGACGTCATCCTCGTCAACAAAACCGACCTTGTTTCGAATCAATCCGTTAAAGAAGTCCACGGCATGATTCGCGCCCTCAACCCACAAGCCGTCATCCACGATACTGTCGAATCACAAGTCCCCCTCAACTTCGTCATCGGCACAGGCCTCTACAATCCCGAATGCGCCGCTGCTCACGATGGCTGGCTCGATTCCCTCGTCGAACACACTCCCGAAACCGAAGAATACGGCATTTCCAACTTCATCTACGAACGCCGCATCCCCTTTCACCCCCAGCGCTTCTACGACTGCCTCAAAAAAGAATGGCCAGGTGTCATCCGCTCCAAGGGCGTCTTTTGGCTCGCCACCCGCCTCAAACAAGCCGGCTTCTGGTCCCACGCTGGCGCAGTGAGTCGCATCGAATGCGCCGGATACTTCTGGGCCGCCGTTCCCCGCTCCCAATGGCCTGAAGACCACACCCACATCGACCGAATCTGGGATGGCCCGAATGGCGACTGCCGGCAAGAGCTCGTCCTCATCGGACAAAACATGGACCGCGACGCCCTCACTGACATGCTCGACCACTGCCTCCTCACCGAAGAAGAAATTGAGACCAACGAGAAAAAGTGGCGCAAACTCTTCGCCGATCCCTTTCCAAAATGGAAATCAGGACTATTTGGTTTTTAAAAGCCCACTAGACAAGCCGTAGGACAGCCTAATCGACTTTTCGAAGTCTCTTGGGCCACGGATCCACAAACTCCTCCCCATCCTGCCAAGCCTTCACCTCGTCTTCTGTGCAAAGTGCCCTGTTCAGCGCCGAAGAAAAAGCATCCAAGTCGGCTCTCAGCCCAATAAAGGTCAGTTCATTGTGCCGATCTCCAAACACCGGATGCTGCGTCTCCAACTGCACCTTCAACTGCTCAACCTCTTCCGGTAACAGCTTCCCCTCCTCATTCTTCACCACTTGCGCCCGCCAAAGCCCGGTCAGCTCAAGCGCAATCTGACTGCCCGATTGCTGCCACAACAACACGTGCCCAGGTCGCGAAGCCAGCCACAAAAAACCCTTCGTCCGATAAAGCCCCGTCCCCAAATGACTCCGACAAACTTCATACAAACGCTCGGGATGAAAGGGGCGCGGGTCACGAAAAACCAGCGCCTCCACTTCATCCGCTGTCGAGGCCTCTAGCGTCAGCCCGAACTGCTCGGCCCGAGTCTTCAAATCCGACAACTGGGGCGCTGGGGTCGCCTCCAACTGGGACAACTCAATTCCCGCCTGGGCAGAAAGCCCGATCGTTGCATGCGGTTGAATCATCTGCAGCGCTCGCACTTGCGCTTCCACGATTTCCTGCGAAACCGTATCGACCTTGGTCAGAATAACCACACTCGCAAAAGCAATCTGCTCCGCGAGCACCTCCGCCGCCCGACGCAAAGCCCCATCCTCGGGTATCAATGACTCGCCCGTAAAAATCCCCCCGTCCGCGAAGTCCCGATGAAAATTGAGCGCATCCACCGTCACAATAAAGTGTCGCAACAAGAACCGCTGGTCCTGCGTGAAAGCCTGAATCAACGGCCAGGGTCGCGCTGCCCCCGTACTCTCACACAGAACCACCTCTGGAACAGACGCCAAACCAGCGATCTCCTCCAACGCGACTGCCACTGAAGCTTGCAAATCCTCCCGCGCATGACTCCCGTGAAGAGCCGCCACCCCTCCCACCAAACGGCCCTGCGCGGGCGTCGAATTCTCATCGGACAACAACTCCGCATCGAGCCCGAATTCGCTCAAATCATGCACGATCACCGGGGCATCCTTGAGCGTTTCATCACGCCGCCAACGCCGGAGAAGCGTCGTCTTCCCTGAACCCAAAAAGCCGCAAATTGCGACAAGAGGAATCGGTTCCGAACTCATGAAAGTGCGAAGCGAATCGAGAAAAAACTCAGCGTCTATTCGAATGGCTGATTAGGAAAATCGTCTGGCACGGGAATCGTCACTTCACCAGTGGCCGCCCATTCCGTCCCTCGCAAAAATGTCGTCACAAAACTCCCTTCTTTAATCTGCTTCACATGATGCCCGAGAATCGTGTGAAACACCCGGCCCTCACCGTAAGTGACCGTCATCAAAGCCGGCTCATGCCGCCCCGTCCCCTTCTTCTCGGCCGACGAATAAGCCGAAGCCAAAATCGTCACATTCTTCGCTGGACCTCGCAAACGATCATACAACTCGTCTGGACCATGCAGAAAAGCCGCCGGCAGCCCCTTCGTAATCGGGTGGTCTTTCTCTCGAACAACAATCTCGAATTCGTGCTGCGGTCCGTGGGCTCCTCCTCGTCCCTTCGAAGTATCCCGAATCAGTTCGCCCTCATCATTGTAGTAAAGATAGGGACCACTCTTTTCGTTCCGACCACCCCATCCTCCAAGACCCGTCATCTTGTTATACTCCTCCCACTTAGGCCAACAGTTGTTCGCCGCATGAACAGAAACCATTCCTCCACCTTTCGCCATAAACTCCTCAAACGCCTTCTGCGTAACTTCCGGCCAATCTGCCGCCCCAAATCCCTCGTTCATCACGACAACATCATAGTTGGCGAAGTCGGGCTGATAGCTCCCATCTGCGCAGGATTCCTTCGAAGAACGCGAATGATCCACTTCAAACAAAGAATCACCCTCAAGGATCTGCTTCAGAACGGGAGTCGTATCCAAATATTTATGAGCCTTCTGAGGGCCATCAAGGAGCAGCACCTTGATCTTCTCCTCAGCATTCAAACAGCCGGTCGCACAAAACGCCGTAACCGCCGCGATTATCAAATCTCTCCGCCAATTCATAACGGAGGCTAGCTACTCGCATCACGCCGCACAAAACAAGACCTCAATTCTCCTTCTCCACCTCCAGCCGCTCCAAGACGCCGTTCAAAACCCCAAACACCTCTGGCTCAAGACCGCGGTCCACCCGCTCCCGCATGCAGCTCGCAAACCATTTCTGCAAAGTCCGCTTTTCGTCACCTCCAATCTCCTGCACCAACCCGCCCTCGCGCCCCTGCTGGCTCAACACCAGCTCCGTTCGCTTCCCATGCGCCCGCCCCAAAATCTCAGTGAAATGCCCCAGCAGGCTATCCAACAGAATCCACGCAAAGTTCTCATTCTTCGGCGGCCCAATCCGCAACGCCGTCCCCTCCCCCTGCGCCAACTTCACCCCCTTTTGCAAATCCAAGGCCAAATCCGGCAACTCACTCCCTTTCCAAAATGCCGCCGCCGCTCCCCCCACCGCGCCAATCACCGAACCCAAACCATGCGTCAAAAACCCGGTGCTCGCATCGACCGCAAACCCTCCCGTCGCCCCCGTCACTCCCCCGGCAATCGCCAACTGCCCCCGCGACAATCCCCATTTCTTCCAAGTCTCCTCCTGCTCCAAATCCACTCCCGTAAAATCCGTCGCCGCAACTTCGACCGTAATCAAGTGATGCCGATAAGTCTCCAACAACTGATCCACCGCCTCTTTCTCCATCGTCGCAATCGCATCGTAATACCGCCGATTCATTTCCTGCCCCAACTTCTCCCGCCGATGCGGCATCTCCAAATCTCGCTCCTCGACCCTTTTCTCAATCCGATACGTCAACGCCTTCTCCAAGAACCCTAACAGCACTTCCGCACTCTCCTCCCGCCGCTGCCGCCACTCATCATCCAAACACCGAATGGTCTCTTCAATCAATTCGCGATGATCCTCTTCAATCACGAGCAACGACTTCAACAACCTCCTCCGCTCCTCAAAACGCGCTTCATGCGCATTAAACGTCCGCACCAAATTGAAGTAGCTCCCCAGCTTCGTCTTCCACTCCTCTCGAAACTCCGGATCCTGCGACTTCTCGTTCAACAACGCCATTCGCTGCCGCCCCGTCCAACGCAAAATCTCCATCTCTGCCAAAAACGAATCGCGCAACGGCTTGCTCGCATCCACAACGTACAACAACCCCGCCCCAGCCACCAAAGGCTCCAACAACCGCACCTCGTCCTCAAATTCCCCCGTCCCTCCGAACTCCTCGCAAAAGGCTCTAACCGCTGCCAAACCCGGCGTCCCCGCCCCCCCCGCCTCTTTGTGCAACCCCTCAATCGCCCGCATCGCCTCCAACGGCCGCGCAAAGCCCGGCGTATCAATAAACCGAATCATCTCCCGCCCATCAAATTCCACCGGCAAGACCTGGCTCCGCGTCGTCTCCCCTGGCGTCGCCGAAATCCGAATCACCGCCTCATCATCCACCTCCAACAAAGTCGCCAAAACCGACGACTTCCCCATGTTCACCTTACCAACTACGGCAAACGTCGGAACTCCTTCTGGAACCAAATCACTCATCGCTCAAATCGCACCACTTCCAACGCCGGGTCTCTCAATGCATCCACCCATTTCACCCATTCCGCCATCTCTTCTTCATTCGCCTCCTCCACCTCATCCTTCCGAATCGTCCCCGTAACCAGAATTCGCAACGACTTCTCCCGCCCAATCGTCTTCCGCACTTTCTCATACACCGCCTCCATCTCCGGCTTCGACAAACTCCAGCCCTCCACCACCAGCACCACCCCCAAAGCCGACTGCTTCATCGCCTCTTCGGCAGCCTTCTCCTTTTCCGCATCCAAAACCCCCAGCTGATGCATCGACTCCGGATTCACTCGCAACCGTTGCAACAAAAACGGCCGCACCGCTCCAATCTCCAATCCTGACCCGCCAACATCCAATAACACCACCCCATCTTCTTGCCCCGTCTCCACCACTCGCCGTTCCACCTTCACCATCTCCCGCCACAAACTCCGATGCCGCGCCTCCTGAAAATCCAACCCCGACAACGCCTTCCTCTCCCCAATCCGACACCCAAAATACGCCAGAATCCGCGGTAACAACCCCCAAACTAGAATCGCCATCACCAGAAACTCAAACCACCCTCGCGCCGCCCATTCCAAATTCATCTCCATTCCTCCCAACTCCGTCCCGCTCACTCCCTCGGCCCCGGGCACCCCATGCGGCCCCGCCCAAGCCCACGGCAATGCCAAAACCTTCGTCAGCTCCAACAACCGCGGCCCACTCAACTCCGCCAAAGTCGACTCCCAGTAGAATCGCACCTTCAAAAACCACAGACAGCCAATCAACCCCAACACCATCCCAAAGTTAAACCACTGCCCCCCCTGCTGGGCAATCCGGCCCAGCCGCCACCCCAAAACCGAACCATACCCGCGCCCCTGCATCTTCATCAACTGCTCCCAAGCCTCCCGCGCTCGCACGCCCCCAAACTTCCTTCCCAAAAAACCAATCAGCTCTTGCGGCAACGACAACTTCCCCCGCCTTCGCCAAGCCAGCCACCCAATCAAACCCAAAATCATCAACAACCACTGCACCCCCAAGGTCGCCCCTAAGAACAACCACAAATTATATCCCCGTCCCTCATACGGCTCCGGAATCGTCTGCAACAATCCCCGCACCAAACCCATTCCTACAAACAACATCACCAAGGCCACCACACTCCCCGCAATCCCCAACCCCCGCTCCAATTTTCGACCCGCCATCAACTCATCCCCCCGCTTCTCCTCCAACCACAACCGCAAACCCCGCCGCCTCCGCTCCCCTTCACTCAATCCCTCCCCCAACTCCGGCCCAATCTCCTCCCGATAAATCCGCCTCGCCCCCCGCTCCGCCCCCTCCGAAGCCAACAACACCTCAAAATCCACCAAATCCCCCAATCTCCACCCTGTCCGGTCTCGTCCCATCAAACTGCCGCACCTTCTGACAATTCCCCACCTCCGAAAATCACAAATCCCGCCAAAAAAATCTCCTTCCTCGTTAGATCCCCGCGTCAGCGGTCTATCCCCCCGTGCATGAACCCACTTCGCCCACTCGCCCTCTCCCTCTTCCTCACCCCACTCGCCTTCGCTGCAAACGGCGGCCCCGACGCTTACGGCTACACATGGACCGATTCCAACGAAACCAACGGCCCCAACTACAGTTGGCTCGACATCTCCGCCACCGGCACCGAAGTCCTCACCACCTCCTCGCCCGACCCCCGGGCCGAGACCATCACCCTCGCCCGACCTTGGGGCGGCATCTACGGCCAAGCCGTCTCCCAACTGCAAGCCAGCCGCAACGGCTACCTCTCCGACCTCCTCTCCGGCAGCGGAAACGACGAAACCAACGACTGTCCCCTCCCTGCCGTCCCCTCCGCCGGCGGCAACGGCTTCCGAATCAACCCGCTCCACGACCACATCGAACTCGACTCCTCATCCGGCCAAATCCTCTACCAATACCTCCCCGACAGCCCCCACTCCCACGCGACTTGCGGCGTCCACGTCATCACCTGGAAAGACGTCTACCTCGTCGGCCAATCCAGCAACCTCTTCTCCTTCCAAACTCTCCTCTTCGACAACCTCGACATCCTCTTCCAATACGCACCCGGAAACCCCGACAAAGGAGCCAGCTCCACCACCGGCATTCAAAACGCGAGCGCCACCATCGGTCTCAACGTCGCCTGCAACACCGCCAACAGCATCCCCGACAACTACGCTGTCCTCATCACCCCCCCCATTCTCACCGTCACAACCGAGGACGACGAACTCGACAGCCCTGCCGGCCCCGAGCTCTCCCTCCGCGAAGCCATTCGTGATGCTACCTCCGGCACCCGCATCGAATTCGATACCAGCTTCAACTCGCCCGTCATCAGCGGGCCAAACATTAATCTCGCTTCCTCTGCTGGCGGTCAAGGCTCCCGTATCGACATCGATGCCAAAGTCCTCGCCATCGACGCTTCCATGCTAGACGTCCCCGCAGCCCTCTCCGGCAACAACGACAGCACCCGCCACGGCTTCATCGAAAACGGCGCTTGGGCCTTCTTCCAAAAAATCCGCTTCGAAGAAGGCAACGCCAATTCCACCCTCGCTGGCTCCCACCAAGTTTTGGGGTCCTCCACTCTCCTCGCCTACGACTGCCAATGGGCAGACAACTTCTCCAACCTCGACTGCGGTGCCATCCTCGTCACCGGAAACTCCCGCGCCTGCTTCACCCGCTGCGATTTCTTTCGCAACACCACCAACTCCACCGCCGGAGCGATCGCCGTCCGCGATGGCGCCACCCTCGATGCCAATTTCTGCCGCTTCTACCGCAACCAGGCCGGCATTGACGGCAGCGGCAACGCCGGCGCCATCCAACTGACCGAAGCCACCGCCAACTTCGACCAGTGCGAATTCGCCCTCAACTCCTCCTCTGGAGTCGCCGGTGCCCTCCTCGGCAACGTGGATTCCGTCATCAACGCGCGCGCCTGCACTTTCGACAACAATCGCGCCAACAACGGCGGAGCCTTCGTCGCCGAAAACTCCACCACCGTCTCCGGAACCCCCTGCATCGGCATTTTCGAACGCTGCACCTTCTCCCAAAACGTCGCCGCCACCGGCGGCGGGGCCGTCTACGAAAACTCCGCCACCAACTCCTCCCTCACCGCCGACCTCTCTTTCCGCTACTCCACCTTTCTCGAAAACCAAGCGGGTATCCAAGGCGGAGGCTTCTCCATCGGCCAAGCCAACATCCAAGTCGCCGCCATCATCCTCGGTTACAACCAAGCCTTCAACACCGAGGACAACATCCACCTCCGCAGCACCGGCTCTCTCGACCCCTCCATCGGCGACAACTACGAAACCGGCTCCGAAGGCAACTTCCAAAACAACCTCGGCGGCTCCAACGTCGAGTTCCAATACGCACCCCTCGGATACTACGGCGGCTTCGTCCGCACCTGCATCCCTCTCGCCGGTTCCCCGGGCGTCGATGCCGGACAAGTCGCTGACAGCGCTTTCAGTCCCGGCCTCGACGCCCGCCAACTCCCCGCCTACCGCTCTACTCAAGGCCCCGGCCTCGGACTTCCTGACGTCGGCGCTGTCGAACTCGGCCCCATCGAAACGGTCACCAGCTCCGCCTCCTCTGGAACCGGATCTCTCCATCAGGCCCTCTCCAATGTCGAGGCAGGTGGAATCATTCGCTTCGATTCAACGATTACCAAACTCGACATCTCTTCCCTCTTCCTCTCCTCGAGCGCCGAATACCCCGTCTTCATCGACGGGAGCCTCCACGGCAACGTGATCCTCTCTGGAGCCGACTTCTTCGTCACCAGAGGAAGGCAGCTCGCCTTTCACGAAATTGTCTTCACTCAGGGAGAAAATTTCGCCCTCCAAGAATCAACCCTGACCAACCCAAGCATCAGCGCGAACACCTGTCTCACGTTCTCCCATTGCCATCTCAAACACTTCAGTGCCAATTCCTCGATCCTGGGCCTGAACGATGACACCCACCTCGCTCTCCTCAATTCTTCGATATCCGATTCAAATTCATCAAACACACTAATTGGCCTCAACAGTTCCGACCGCCAGACCACCCTCTTCATGCGCGATACCCATTGCGACCACAACGACTCGGAATCCCTCGTAAACGTCGACGAAGGCATCGCCTTCATCCAGCGATGCTCGTTCCACCACAACACCATTGAAGACCTAAATGCCGCCGTCCTGAAGCTCTCCAGCGGCGCAAGCGGCCAGTTCATCAGCTGGGCCTTTCTCGAAAATTCAACAATCTCAGGAAATTCCGTCACCGGCTTTGACTCTTCTATCCGGCAATCAGGCATTATCCTTGGCAACACCCTCGACACCTTCGCCCGCGCAGAATGCGAAATCTACCACTCCACCATCACCTTGAACGAAATCATCGCCGCCTCCCTCAATGCCACCATCTACACAACAGACAACTTTGCGAACATTACCCTCTCAAACTCAATCTTATCAAACAACATAACCTCCGCACCCATCTCCGGGAACACGGTCTCTTCACTTGGTGGCAACCTCAGCGACCTCTCACCAACCATCTTTCTCGCCTCCGATACCACCAACACCGATCCGCTCCTATCCGGACTCGTTATGGGCCGCAACGGCACCCTCCACCACGTCCCCCGACCCGGCAGTCCATGCCTCGACTCTGCCATCTTCCGCGAAGGTGGCCCCACCGACGGCCGCGGCGCTCTTCGCTTCCTCGACGCCGACGGCAACAACCTCGCCTTTCCCGACATCGGCGCCATCGAATCCGGTCGCATCCTCACCATCACAACCACCACCGACGAAAACGACGTCAGCCTCGGCTCCGGAACCGGAGACTCCATTCGCGAATGCCTCGCCCAAGCCTCAAACTTCGGAGGCGTCAACCTCGCCGTCGATCCTGCACTCACCGGCAGCACCTTCACCCTCCCCGATCGAATCGTCCTCACTTCCGGCTTCAACGACTTCATTGCAACCGATCTCACCATCACCATTCAAAACGCCACTCCCAGCGTCCCCTCTTTTTCCACCGAGGAATCAGCGACCTTCAGCCTCCATGACCTGACCTTTACCGGCAATAACGGTGCCGCTTTCGTGAGCGACACAGGAACGCAGACCCTGCAAGACTGCAAAATTCTCCAGTCCGGCGGAACCCTCCTGCGAAGCGATGACAACTCCCGCCTCTTCGTTAACCAAACGCTCATTCAAGACAACGACCTCGACAACTCGGCGGCCATCGTCTCATTGACGAATCAGTCCCGTGCTCTCTTCATCAAGACCTCATTCCTCCGCAACTTCCTTCCGCAAAACCCAAACAGCTTCAACGCCCTCCTCTTCACTCCCAACGAAAGCCAAGCCACCTTCCGCAACTGCCTCTTCTCCGAAAATAGCCTCGGCGATTCCGTCTTCCGTCACTACGACACCTCCATTTCCGAATACATCAACTGCACCGTCGCACGAAATAGTGGCTCCTTTTTCCTGAACCAAGACTCCACCTTCTTTCTCAAAAACTCCATCATCTCCAATTGTTCTTCCGGCAGTCTGTCCACCGGCACCGCCACCTTCTGCAGCCTCGGCGGCAACCTCAGCGAATATGCCTCCCCAGACTTCAACCCCAACCTCGGAGACCTCGCATGCCGCCTTCCATACCTCGCTCCGCCCGCAGACTACGACGGCGACGGCCTCCCCGAAATGCCTCCCCTCGCTGCCAGCCCTGTCTTCAACCAATCAATCGGCTCCAGCCCACCTCCCAACGAAATCCTCATCGTCAACACCACCGCCGACCAAGACGATAGCCCCGCTGGTGCCGAACTTTCCCTCCGCGAAGCCATCCGCGACATCACCCCCGGCGGCACCATTGTCTTCGAACCTTCCCTCAACAACGCTGGCCTAAATCTCGTTCAATCCAGCGGACTCATCTTCATCCCAAGCACCCTCACAATTGATGCCACCTCGCTCCCCAGCGGTCTCAACATCAATCAAGGCACCCTTTTCTCGAACATACCCGGCAACCATCTCGCTCTTCACGGCCTTCATCTTCAAAACACCTCCTCCAACAATTCCGCCGCTCTCTTCTGTCTCCAAGTCCCCCTCGCAGTTAGCCACTGCACCGTTTCCAACAACGCTCCAACCACCCTCGGAAGCTTCTTCATTCAAGACGCCGCTCTCGTTGCCGAAAACTGCACCTTCTCCGGCAACGCCCCAGGCCAAAGCCCCATTTACCTCCGCAGCAACTCAAGCCCTACCGAGACCGCCCGAATCACCTTCTGCAGCTTCATCGACAACAACGCCGCCGCAGCCATCGAACTTGATGAATTTGTCCTCGAACTCGGCTCCTGCGTTTTCTCGAATAACCAAAACGGAGCAACCTCCTCCTCCTCCATCATCGCCGACCCCGCAAGCACCTTCATCTCCCTCGGCTACAACGGATTCCCTGACTCTCCGTCCGGAGCCATCTCGACCGACACGACGAATTCCACCACTCTCGCCGGCTCTTCCATCTACTCCAATCTCACCGACAACGGGGGCTGGGTCGACACCCAACTTCCCCTCCCCCTCAGCGGCATCGAAGACCAAATTCCAGTCGCCACCACCTCAGACATTCCACCTCCCCTCCTCGATGCCCGTGGCTACCCCCGCGTCTACGCCTTCCCCAACTCCACCTCACCCGGAATCACCGACTGGGGAGCCGTCGAAATCGGAGCCTCCCTCCAAGACACCGACGCCGACCAACTCCCCGATTACTGGGAATGGTTCTACGGCTTCGATAGTAAATCTACCGACAACTCCACCGAAAACCCCGATGGCGACTCCGCCAACAACCTCGCCGAATTCAACGCCGGCACCAATCCCCTCGTCTTCGGCAACTCGACCCTCCCTGTCATCACTGCCTGCTACATATTCACCGACCCCACCGACCTCCAACAGCACTTCCGCGTCGAATGGACTGCTCAAATCGGCTCAAACTACCAATTCGAAATCAGCCCTGACCTCACCGAAAACTCATGGACCCCGAGCGGTTCCCCCGTCACTGCCACCGCAGGAACCAACATCAAGGACTTCTTCTTCGACCCTTGCCCCAACGAAAAGTGGTTCTACCGCCTTCGCCTCGTCCCCTAATCAGCCTTCCCTATGAAAAGCGCAAGATTGCCAATCCCCCGCATTTTGAAGACAATCCGCCCACCATGGCGGCCCCGGCTACCAGAGCCACCCTCATCCTACGTATCCGCAACTCCAGCGACCAGGCCGCCTGGGAGGAGTTCGTCGAGATCTACACCCCTCTCATCTACAACTTCGCCCTCAATCGCGGCCTCCAACCCAGCGACGCCCGCGACATCCTCCAAATCGTCCTCCAAAACATCTTCCGCGCTATCCAAAACTTCGACTACAACCGCGAAAAAGGCACCTTCCGCTCCTGGCTCTACACCATCACCCGCCACGAAATTTCCCGCCTTCTCAAACAAAACAAGCGCCAACCCTTTCTCGCCGAACCCAACGAAATCGCCAAATCCCCCCTCCCCGCCCAAGACCTCACCGCTGGAACCGACTGGGATCTCGATTACCGACTCCGCCTCTTCCAGTGGGCTGCCGAAAAAGTGGAACCCGAGTTCTCCCCAAACAACTGGCAAGCCTTCCATCGCACCGCCGTCCTTGAAGAAGATCCCCGGGAAGTCGCCACCGATCTCCAAATGTCCCGCGCCTCCGTCTACATGTCCCGCTCGCGAGTCCTCTCCCGCATTCGTGAAAGGATCGCTAGCGTCGCCGACGAGTCTTGGGAAATCTCCTCCATCACAGATCCCGGTTAGATCCACCACACTTTTCACCTATCCTTCCTCCGCTAGATGAACTCCCGCGACACAGACATCTTGCGTCGACTCCTCGCAAACGATCTC
The DNA here is from genome assembly GCA_039186735.1 of Verrucomicrobiota bacterium. Lineage (GTDB taxonomy): Bacteria > Verrucomicrobiota > Verrucomicrobiia > Verrucomicrobiales > Akkermansiaceae > Roseibacillus. The sequence goes on from JBCCZX010000008.1 coordinate 23,614, forward strand.
TCTCCGCAAGAGACCGAAAATATATCCACCCGCCTCGAAACCGAACCCCGACTCCTCAACCTCCTCGAAGAACTCAGCAGCCCCACCAGCACCGAAACCAAAATCCTTGCCGCCGCAAAAACCTCACCCCCTCCTCCACCCGAAATTCGCGAACTCGTTCAAGAACTCAAATCCCTCAACTCCTCCCCCCAGCTCGATGCCACCTCCCACAAATGGCAAAACCTCCTCCAACCCAAACAACCTCACGACCCTCCCGAAGCTCTCGGTCGCATCGGAGACCTCCCAATCTTCCAACACCTCGCCACCGGCGGCATGGCTCACATCTTCAAAGCCCTCGACCCCAAGCTCAAACGCACCGTCGCCCTCAAAATCCTTTCTCCCATCCTCGCCAACGACCCCGAAACCCGCACCCGCTTCCTCCGCGAAGCTCGAGCCGCTGCCCAACTCGAACACGAAAACGTCCTCCCCATCTATCAAGTCATCGAAGACGAGCTCCCCTTCTTCACCATGCGCTTCCTCTCCGGACAAAGCCTCCAGGAAGCACTCGACCAACAACGCACCTTCACCCTCCAAGAACTCCGCAGCATTGCACTCAAAGTCTCCCGCGCCCTCCACGCCGCCCACCAACAAGGCATCATCCACCGCGACATCAAACCCGCCAACATCCTCTTCAGCGAATCACTCGACACCCTCGTAGTGTGCGACTTCGGCATCGCCACCACCATCGAAGACCCCGCTCTCACCAATCCCGGCAGCCTCATCGGCACTCCCCACTACATGTCTCCCGAACAAGCGTCTGGAGACCCTCTCGACGGTCGCAGTGATCTCTTCTCCCTCGGTGCCGTCCTCTACCACTGCGCCACCGGCCACCCTCCCTTCGAAGCCAAAACCACCACCGCTGTTATCCACCAAGTCCTCTCAAAGACCCCCTCCACCCTCGACAACACACGCACCGACCTCCCCGACTGGTTCGCCAACCTCATCTTCAAACTCCTCTCAAAAAAACCCGACGACCGCTTCCCCGACGCAGCCAAACTCATCGAACTCCTCGAAACCAAGACAGATCCCACCATCCCGACCCCCAAAAAATCGAAACCCTTCCCACTCTCCAAATCCCCCCTCGCCCCCACCATCCTCGTCATCCTCATAGGATCGCTTCTCCTGTTCCTGCTCCCCAAGAAAACCTCCCACAACCCGACAGAACCAACGAGAAACCTTCAACGAACAACAACTGTCAACCTCCTCCGCAGTGCCCGGCACGCCGTCTCAAACAACCAACACCACGAAGCCCTCCAGCTTCTCCAGCAAGCCACCCAACTCTCCCCCGAAAACAGCGAAGCTCGGACTTATCGCAACCTCCTTCTCACCACCCGCAACCCTGCCTTCGAAACCTCCAAACTCTCAAATGACTCCGGCTGGATTGCCTTCGAACGCCACGGCAACACCCTCATCGCCCTCAGCCGCTCCGCCGAACTCACAGCCTGGCCGCAGGATAGCCCTCCACAAAACATCGCCACCCTCGGAGCCTACCAACAAGACCACTTCAAAAACATCACCATCTTCGACCACCTCTGGTCTCTCGGCGAAGGCGGAAACGCTCGCGGACTCCCCGGCAACATCCACCAAAACCTCATGGCCGCTCTCTTCATCGAATCCCACTGCAACACCAATCAAACCTTCCCCAGGCTCTCCATCATGGCTCGCGACCAGGATGTCATCATCTTCGTCGACTCGGCAGGTGCCATCGGCGTTCAACAACCCGACGGAAAATACCTCTTCGTCTCAACTCCGGGAACTCCCGTAGCTCATCTCTGCCTCTCCGCAAACGGCACCCTCGCTTGCGCCCTCCTCGAAAATAACGAAGCCCTCACCTTTTCTCCACAAAACCTCACCGTCTTCCAACGCTGGAAACTCCCCTCACCCACCCAAAGCATAACCCTCCTCGACAACGAAGAGCTCCTTCTCACCTCCTCCAAAACCGGCACCATCCACTTCTGGAATCCCAAAACCGGCACCCCGACCCACCCTCCCATCCCCACAAACGACACCGGCCTCCAAATTCTCGCCCTTCCCCGCCGCTCCGAATACCTGACCCGCTCGGACAACGACCCCGCCATTCGACACTGGCAAATCGGCAACCCCAACCCTCTCGGACCAGGCCTGCCCCACCAAGAATCCCCACTCTGGTTCACCTGCTCACCAGACGGAAACCTCATCTACTCCCTCGACCAAAAACGAAACAACCCCTCGCAAGCAACTCTCCGCTTCTGGTCCCTCAGCGAAAGCTCAGAAATCATCCCACCCCTCGAATTTGAACACCCTCTCGCCTGTGCCACCATTGGAGCCGACGGCACCCGCCTCGCCGTCGCCCTCGACAACGGCATTGCCAAACGCTGGACCCTCCCCAACCTCACAAAAAATCAAGCACACTAGTTCAACTCCGCGACCAACCGCACAAAGCCCTTCGACCTCCCTGCCATCGAAACCGCAAGAGGCCCTGCTGTTCCCGCCGGAATCATCATCACCGTCGGACTACTAAAATCCAAATCCTCCGCCTCCTCCAACTCAATCTCAACCCGCGTAACCTCGGGAAAATGAATCAAGAACTCCTCCCCACTCTCATCGTAACTCACCTCAATCCCCTGCCCCGCCGAACCAGCCTCAAACCCGAGTGCCCAGGCAAGACCATCACCAAAACCATCACCATTCGCATCCGCTTCAAACGACAACGCCGTCCCCGCATCAGGTGCATTCAACGCCGCCCATTCATAAAACGGATGCACATAATCCACGACCACTCCACTTGCCGTAACAGTCCCCGTCGTCACTTGCTGATACGCGATACCCAGCTCATTCGTGCTCGTCGTAGAGTCTAACGGCAGCGAGACCCCGACCTCGTAACTCGCCCCAATCAACAGACCATTCACGCTTGAGAAAACACTTTGCACTCCACTCAAGATCACCGCTCCCGACCCAGTGCCACCCGCCACAAAAGGATCTTCAGAAACCAGAGCCTTGGTATTGCTGAAATCTCCTACCGTCAGCAAACAGCCATCATTAAAAAGAAAGACATGCTCCGAGGCCGTCAACTGCCCCGCCACTGCCAGATTCTCCTTCCCGTTCGGAGAAAGCGGCAAGGCCCTCAAATCCTCAAACTCAACCGTCTGCGCGAACACATTCGGAAATCCAAAATCAAAAACCACGTCGCTCGCAGCCACCTCTCCACCAGTCAGTTCAAAACCCACCACCTGCCCCCCAGAAATCTCAAGGTCAGCTTCCAAGAATCCCGCGTACGTCGAAGTCTCGGTCCGCAAGATGCCATTCACCGTGACATCCAACTGGATCTCATTCACTCCCGCACCCACGTCGAGGTCCAATCGGGCCGAGGCCCCCATGGAAAACTCAGCCACCAGAACCCCTAAAATCCAACACTTCACGCCCTCTGACCTATCAAATCCTCCAACTTCCTCAATCTCATCGAAAAGAATAAACGCATCAACAAATCGCGATATGATGATGCGTTCTCTTGACCCGCCCTCAGTTTGACCGCATTCTAGGGCACATCATTATTCATGCAGCCCGACGCCACCGCTGAACTCCAGAAATCCCTCTCCAATCGCATCATGGTCCTCGACGGAGCCATGGGTACGACCATTCGTGGCTACGGTCTCGAAGAAAAGGACGCCCGTGGTTCTCGCTTTGCCGACAACGAAAAAGACCTCCTCAACAACGGCGACATCCTCTCCCTCACCAAACCCGACGTCATCGGCGATATCCACAAGCGCTTTTATGAAGCCGGCAGCGACATCGTCGAGACCAACACCTTCTCCGCCACCACCATTTCCCAATCCGAGTTCTTCGTCGAAGACCCGCGTGAAAAAGGCACCGGCCGCAAGGACCCCGAATTCTTTCAAGAGAAGGTCCTTGAAAACCCCTTCCTGAAACAACTCACCGTCGACCTCAACGTCGAAAGCGCCCAACTCGCCCGCAAGGAAGCCGACCGCGTCGCCAATGGCACCGGCATCAAACGCTATGTCGCCGGAGCGATTGGCCCCATGACCGTCTCACTCACAAACTCCCCCGACGCCGAAGACCCCGGCTTCCGCGTCGTCACCTTCGACCAAGTCAAAGACGCCTACGCCGAACAAGTCGAAGCCCTCATCGACGGTGGTGTCGACATCCTCATGGTCGAAACCATCTTCGACTCCCTCAACGCCAAAGCCGCCCTCGTCGCCTGCCAAGAAGTCTTCGACAAACGCGGACAGAAACTCCCCATCATCATCTCCGCCGCCGTCGGTCGCGGAGGCGAAACCATGATCTCCGCTCAAAAAGGCGAAGCCCTCTGGAACGCCGTCGCCCACGTTGACCCCCTCGCCGTCGGCCTCAACTGCTCCCTCGGCCCCGACCTCATGAAACCCTTCCTAGAAGATCTCTCCGCCTGCGCCACCGCCCACATCTCCTGCTACCCCAATGCCGGCCTCCCCAACCCCCTCGCCCCCACCGGCTTCGACCTCGAACCCCAACACATGCATGACTACATGAAAGAGTTCGCCAACTCCAATCTCCTCAACCTCGCCGGCGGCTGCTGCGGCAACACCCCCGAACACGTCGCCGCCATCGCCCAATCCGTCAAAAAGATCGCCCCCCGTCAGATTTAATTCACCACAGAGAACACTGAGAGCACGGAGATGGATTTGAATCAGATTGGAACTGAAATTATCGATGCTGCCATCGCGGTTCATCGTGAGCTCGGTCCTGGCCTCCTAGAGTCAGCCTATGAATCCTGCCTTGCCTTCGAACTCACAAAAAGAGGTCTCACAGTCGAACGCCAAAAAGAACAGCCCATCCTTTACCAAACTCATCTCGTCGAAACCGGCTATCGGCTCGATCTCCTTGTCGAAAACGAAGTCATCGTCGAACTCAAATCTGTTGATAGCCTCCAACCCATTCACCAAGCTCAACTCATCACCTACCTCAAATTAGCCAACAAGAAACTAGGCTACCTCCTCAACTTCAACGTCCGCCTCCTAAAGAACGGCATCAAAAGAATCAAACTCTAACAAAGACTCCGTGCTCTCCGTGTCCTCCGTGGTGAACCAATAAAATGAAAACCGAGCCCATCCTCAGATTATCTGGAACCGATCCCTACAACCACACCGAGGACAAAAACTTCCTCATGATCGGCGAGCGCACCAACGTCGCCGGCTCCCCCCGCTTCCGCAAACTCGTCCAGGAAGACAAGCTCGAAGACGCCCTCGAAGTCGCCCGCCAACAAGTTGAAAACGGCGCCAACGTCATCGACATCTGCTTCGACGACGGCCTCATCGACGGCAAAGCCATGATGGCTCGCTTCCTCGACCTCGTTCAATCCGAGCCCGACATCGCCAAAGTCCCCATTATGGTCGACTCCTCGAAATGGGAAATCATCGAAGAAGGCATCAAACACCTCCAAGGCAAAGGCATCGTCAACTCCATCTCCCTCAAGGAAGGCGAAGAGAACTTCAAAAAGCAAGCGCGCCACATCCTCCGCTACGGTGCCGCCACCGTCGTCATGGCCTTCGACGAAAACGGACAGGCCGCCACCTATGAGGAAAAAATCCGCATCTGCGAACGCGCTTACAACATCCTCGTCAACGAAGTCGGCTTCCCCCCCGAAGACATCATCTTCGACCCCAACATCCTCACCGTCGCCACCGGCATCGAAGAGCACAACTCTTACGCCCTCGACTTCATCAACGCCACCAAGTGGATCAAAGAAAACCTTCCCTACGCCAAAGTCTCCGGCGGCGTCTCCAACATCTCCTTCTCTTTCCGCGGCAACAACCCCGTCCGCGAAGCCATGCACTCCGCTTTCCTCTACCACGCCACCAAAGTCGGAATGGACATGGGCATCGTCAATGCCGGCATGTTAGAAGTTTACGACGAGATCCCCAAGAACCTCCTCAAAGCCGTCGAAGACGTTCTCCTCAACACCGACGACGGCGCCACCGAACGCCTCCTCGACCTCGCTGAGGAATTCAAAGGCAAGGGCGGCAAAAAGAAGGAAGAAGACCTTTCCTGGCGCGAAGCCACTGTCGAAAAACGACTCGAGTATGCTCTCCTCAAGGGTATCGACAAGTTCGTCACCGAAGATACCGAAGAAGCTCTCGCCAAATACGAAAAACCCCTCTCCGTCATTGAAGGTCCCCTCATGGACGGCATGTCTATCGTCGGCGACCTCTTCGGCGCCGGCAAGATGTTCCTCCCCCAAGTCGTCAAATCTGCCCGCGTGATGAAAAAATCCGTCGCCTTCCTCGAACCAATCATGGAGGCCGAAAAAGAAGCCGGACTCGCCGAACAAATCCGTCTCATCAAGTCCGAACAACCTGACCTGTCCGACGATGCGGCCCTCCGCATTGCCGAGAAAAACAACTCCGCCGGCAAAGTCATCATGGCCACCGTCAAAGGCGACGTCCACGACATCGGCAAAAACATCGTCGGCGTCGTCCTCGCCTGCAACGGCTTCGAAGTCGTCGACATGGGCGTCATGGTCCCCTGCGACAAAATCCTCGACACCTTCGAAGAGCAAAACGCCGACGTCATTGGCCTCTCCGGACTCATCACCCCCAGCCTCGACGAAATGATCACCGTCGCCAAAACAGCGGAGAAGCGCGGCCTTGGTCAAAAAGGTGTCCCCATCCTCATCGGCGGCGCCACCACTTCCGCTGCCCACACCGCCATCAAAATGGCTCCCCACTACACCGGCCCTCTCGTTCACGTCCTCGACGCCTCCCGCTCCGTCCCCGTCACCACCGCCCTTCTCTCCCAAGAACAACGCGACACCTTCGTCGCCGACAACGAAGCCAAGCACGAGAAGGCCCGTAAAGCCTTCACCGGCGGACCAAAAAAGGAGCAAGTCACCCTCACCGAGGCTCAAGCCAACAAGTTCGTCCCCGCCGACGGGTGGGACAACTACACCCCGCCCGTCCCCGAATTCATCGGCACCCGCACCATCGAAAGCCAGTCTCTCCGCGAACTCGCTACATACATCGACTGGACCCCCTTCTTCCACGCTTGGGAACTTCGTGGCGTCTGGGACCCCGAGGAAAAAGTCCTCAAAACCCGCAAGGAAGGTGCCCCTGAAGAAGCCGCCAAACTCTACGCCGAAGCCAACGAACTCCTCGAAGAAATCATCCAGAAGAAACTCCTCACCGCCAAAGGCATCTACGGCTTCTTCCCGGCACATGCCGACGGCGACGACATTGTCCTCCCCGACCACAACACCACCTTCCACACCCTTCGCCAGCAGCGCAAAAAGGACGACAACAAACCCAACTTCGCTCTCGCCGACTATGTCTCTCCCAACAGCGGCGACCACCTCGGCGGCTTCGTCGTTGGCATCCACGGCGCCCACGAACTCGCCGACCAATACGAAGCAAACAACGACCCCTACAAATCCATCATGGTCAAAGCCGTCGCCGACCGCCTCGCTGAGGCCTTCGCCGAACTCCTCCACCATCGCTGCCGCATCGCCTGGGGCATTGAACGCCCCAACCAGTTCAACCACACCGAACTCATCAAAGAAGTCTACCAAGGCATCCGCCCCGCCCCCGGCTACCCCGCCCAGCCCGACCACACCGAAAAACCCCTCCTCTTCGAACTCATGAAGGCTTCTGAAGAGACCGGCGTCGAACTCACCGAGTCCTGCGCCATGCACCCCGGAGCCGCCGTCTGCGGACTCATCTTCAGCCACCCCGACTCCCACTACTTCGTCATCTCTAATCTCCAAAAAGACCAGGTCGAAGACTACGCCCAACGCAAAGGCCAGACTCTCGAAGAAGCCGAAAAATGGCTCGGCCCTTGGCTCGGTTACTAGTCTCTCCTGAGCTGTCTCACTTCTCCCAAACAAAGCGCCAGCTGATCCTGCAGAATTCGAAAGGATTCATCTGCTTTCAATTTCTCATTCGCCAAGTCTTTGAACGCTCGACTTCGCAAGTCCTTCAAGCGCGATTCCTCCTGCTCTAAACTCTCTTGAGATAACTCTGCTTCCTCAATCCGAAGAAATGCCGAGGCGACTTCGAGATAGTAGTCATCAATTCGATTTCGCTTCTGCTTCGAAGACCACTTCGACAACGCCCCTAGAAACGCCCAGGATGTCGCCGCGACCGACATCAACAAGGCAATGACTTCTGCATACCTCTCAAAAAAACCGGGCTCTTGCCGCCTGAAAAATTTTCTCGCCCCTTCATGCAGCGGCCAAATGAGGCTGTCCCGCTCGAAATGCTCCTGAATCTGCATCGCCTCAGGAGCAACTGCCAACAAAGGGTTCCGATTCTCATAAACTCCTTCCGTCATCTCATACACCGCTCCCGTCGAAAGCCCTTCGCGACAGACGAGAAACGACGATACTCCCACCGTCTGGACTGTCTGTTTTGGCAACGCTCCCTCCCGACTTTTCGAGCACGGATAGACAAAGGCCGGCACTTCTGCTTGTTTCAGATAAGGGAACCGACTGGTCAAACCTCCAGCGGCCTCTCCGAGTCCGATGAATCGAATACCTCCTGACCCGACCGCTTCGCGAATCACTTCCGAATGGAGTGCTGTTACTCGAAGCACCGCATCGACATCGCTATCGAGTAGTCCCCTCACCTCAATTCCCCTTCCTTCAACGAGCTCGAAATCATCCACCCCAAAATGCTTCAAAATCTCCAACGCCACTTGTCTCATCCCACTCTCTTTCGGCCCGACCGAAATCCGCATTCCTCTTAAATCTCGCAGAAACTGGATTTCACTCTCCTCCCGAACCAGAACATGCAGCACATCCTGATACAGTGGGCAAACTGTTCTCACTCCTTCCGTGGGGCTTTCGCTACCCTGCACAATTGCGAAGTCCGCACTTCTCTCAGTCAATAACCGCAAATTTTCGCCTGTTCCCTGTGTGTTACGGGCCTCCAACCGAATTCGCCCCTCAACTCGTTCTTCCAAAACTCGACCAAAGACCGCATAGGTTCCGCCTTCTTCCCCCGTCGCAAGTGTATATTTCCCAGCTCCTCTCAAAAATACCGACCACCAAACGAACAACCCGACAGCCAAGATTGCCGCCCCAAAACCTATCTGTCGCCAAGGTATGTTCAACTTGCTAGAATCCAACTCAAGCGGCTCATCCGGTCAGCTATAAAAACGCCGAACTTTTCCAACCAGACAACCCAAATGCTCGCCCTCTACATCGCTATGCAAGCCGAGGCCCAAGGCCTCCTCGATTCGCTTCAAGCCAAACTCTTGCCGGCCCAACCCGTCATCGGCACCTACTACCACACTAGTTTAAACAATCGAGAAATCCTCATCGCCACTTCCGGCAAAGACCAGGCAACAGGCGTCGACTGCATCGGCACCGAACCCGCCACCCTCATCGCCAATGATCTAATCACCAATCACGGCATCAGCTCTCTTCTCAACGCCGGAACCTGCGGCGCCCATTCCTCTCTCAAGGCCGAAATCGCCCAAGCCTACCTCATCCACCCCACCATCTTCTCTCACGACCACCGCGTTCCCCTCCCGGGGTTCGAACTATTCGGCCTCGGCGCTCACCCGGCTCCCGACTTCATTCCCAGCCTCTCTGAAAAGCTCAACCTCCCAACCGCCATTCTTTCCTCCGGAAACTCCCTCGACCACACCGACCGTGACCTCGAAATCTTCCTTTCCAACGGATCTCAACTCAAAGACATGGAAGGCTCCGCCCTCGCCTGGGTCTGCCGCCAACACGGCATCCCCCTCACTTGCCTCAAAGTCGTTACCGACATCTTCGACCTCTCCCACCCCGCCGCTGAGCAATTCAACCAAAACCTCCAACGAGCCGCCGCCGAAGTCACCACCCAAACGCTCCGCCTCCTCGAAACTTATCCCTGAACCTCGTCCTCTGGAATCGCCCGCGGCAACTTGTCCACCTCGTCTAACAGGTTAACAATGTCTACCCCCCGCTCCGCCGAGCCATCATGCCGAAAACTCAACACCGGTGTATTTCGAAGCACAACCCGCCTCATGACCTTGCTCTGAATCATCCCCCGCTTCTTACTCAACTTCTCCAAAACCGGCCCCGCCGACCCACCCAAAACGCCAATCCAAACCTTCGCCTCCTTGAGATCCTTGGTCACCTCCACCGAATTCACCGACACCATTTGCCCGCTCCACTCAAAATCCCGCTGAATCACGGTCGAAATCTCCCGCTTCAACAACTCATCCACCCGCTCCATTCGCTTAGCCATTGGACCAATCTACACTTATTAGCCAATCCGCAAGCCCTAGAGCTCAACCGGCAAGCTCTCGAGGAGATAACATTCGATGATATCCTGCTCCTCGTACTCGTTGAAATCCCCCAGGCGGATACCACATTCGATTCCCTGCTTCACTTCTTCCACCTCGTCTTGGAAACGGCGCAAAGTAGACATCTTGCCATCGAACACCGGCACCCCGCCTCGAAGCACCCGTGCATGCGCTGTCCGCGTCACCTTGCCATCCTTAACGATACACCCAGCAGCACGGCCCTTCTTGACCTTAAACACTTGCTTCACTTCGGCATGACCAATAATGGTCTCCCGCTGCTCAGGCACCAAAAGCCCAAGCATCGCTTCCCGCACTTGGTCTAACAATTCATAGACCACCGAATACAACTTCACCTGCACCCCTTCAGCTTTCGCAGTCCTCACCGCCTTGCTCTCGAGCTTCGTATTGAAACCCATCACCACCGCATCAGAAGAACTCGCCAACAGAATATCCGACTCCGTAATCGCGCCCGCCGCCGCATGCAAAAAGTGC
>JBCCZX010000009.1:0-33618 GCA_039186735.1 Verrucomicrobiota bacterium
ATAACGAACTCCCCCCCCGCGCCTTCTGCGCAAACGCCGAAATATTTTCCGTCCGCCCCCCCTGCCGCTGCACCTCCCCCGCCGCCTCCGCCAACTCCGCCGCCGACCCCTCCTTATCACCCAGCCGATACCGCGACCACGCCGCCGTAAAATGCACATCAATCTCCTGCACATCAAACGCCCGCTGCGCACCCTCCGCATAAAGATCCCCCGCCGGCCCATAAACCAACTTCTCCGGTGGCACCCCCAACTCGTAGTCGTAAAAACAACTCGTCAACAACGACACCATCAGCGCGAACAACCACCTCACCTCCTCATCTTCAACCACCCCTCTCCCGATTCAACTGCCCAACGCTGCATGCAGAGACTGGACCTTCTCCCCCCTTTCCCCCAAAACTCCCACCCTACCACGTGAAGCCCTACCTCACCCTCGCCGAAACCACCACCCCCGAAGGAGAACCCCTCACCCTCGTCTCCCACGACGGCCACTACTACCTCCAATCCCGCGGCCAACAACTCATGACCACCTTCGCCTACGGCTCCGAAGAAGACCTCGCTACCCTCGGCTGCGCACCCTTCCGCCAAGCCCGCCAACCCCTCATCCTCATCGGCGGCCTCGGCTTCGCCTTCACCCTCAACGCAGCCACCAAAGCCCTCCCCCAAAAACACGCCCACTTCCTTGTCGCCGAACAAACCCCCGCCATCATCCAATGGCACCACACCCACCTCCGCGAACTCCACCCCGGACTCTGGAACGACGACCGCATCGAAATCCGCCCCCACCCCGTCCAAAAAATCCTCACCCAACACAGCAACACCTTCTCCGCCATCCTCCTCGACGTCGACAACGGCCCCTGGGCCTTCCACGGCGACAACAACGAAAACCTCTACACCCACCAAGGACTCCTCGAAGCCAAAACCGCCCTCAAAGAAGGAGGCCTCCTCGCCATCTGGTCCGCCCGCCACGACCGCGACTTCGAAAGACGCCTCACCAAAGCCGGCTTCACCGTCACCTGCGAAAAAGTCCCCGCCACCAAAAAAGGCAAACAGAACCGCTTCCACACCATCTGGCTCGCCCGCAACGGCACCTACACCCCCAAAACGAAACCTTAACTATCCCTATCACCCAACGAAATGAACAAAACACTCCCCGCTCTTGCCATCTTCCTCTCCCTCTTCAGCGCCTTCGAAGCGAATCTCCACGCCGCATCACGCGTGCTCTACTACCGCAGCGTCACTCCAAGGGAAATTGGCTACCTCACCCTCAACAACGAAGAGAACTTCAGCTTCCCCGTCATCTTCGGAACCCAGGACATCGCCATTCATCCCACAACCGGCCACGTCTACGCCGGAACACAAGGGAGCGGCCTTGTCCGATTCAATCCCGACGGCAGCAACCGAACCCAACTCGTCCCCACAACCTTCAGCAGCAACATCTGGTCACTCGCCCTCGACCCCTCAAATCAACACATCTACTGGTCCAGCACCACCGAACGCGCCGTCTACCGCAGCAACCTCGACGGCTCCAATCCGCTCATTCTCCAAAACGACATCCTCCCTTCCTTCGGCATCACCGTTTCCCCCGAAACCGGCCACTACTACTGGGCCGAATTCGACAAACTCTGGCGCACCAACTTCGACAATACCGAAACAATCGCCATCGTTTCTGACGCTGCAGGCATCCTCGAAACCCCTACCCTCGATCCCGTGAACCAACAAGTCTACTGGATCGAGAGCTCCGGCAACAAAAACGATATCTGGCGCTCGAATTTCAACGGCACAAACCCCACCCTCGTCCTCGAAGACGTTCCCTTCCAAATCAACAGCCTCATCGTCGACCCCCAGGAAGGCCACCTCTACTGGTCTGTCTTCGGAAGCGAAGGCGTCGACCACAAAATCCAACGGGCCGACCTCGATGGCTCAAACCTCATCGACTTTCACATCTTCGAAACACCCGCTTCTCCTCAAGCCCTCTTCCTCGCCACCATCCCCGAACCCGGCAGCCTACTTCTCATCGCAAGCGGATTACTCTTCGGCTGTCGGCGAACACGAGAGTAGCCACACAACAAAAACATTCCACACTCCCTCCTTCCCTCCCCACCTCCGGTTCCTCAAAAACAAATCCGCCACCATGAAAAAACTCTTCGGCACCGACGGCATCCGCGGCACCGCCAACCAATTCCCCATCACCGCCGAACTCGCCCTCAAACTCGGCCGCTCCCTCCCCTCCGCCCTCAACCAACCCCAACCCCGCATCCTCATCGGCCGCGACACCCGCCTCTCCGGCGACATGCTCCAAGCCGCCCTCACCGCCGGACTCCTCGCCGAAGGCACCCAAGTCCTCCACGCCGGCATCCTCCCCACCCCCGCCATCGCCCGCCTCACCATCGAGGAAAACTGCCACGCCGGCATCATGCTCACCGCCTCCCACAACCCCTTCCCAGACAACGGTATCAAAATCTTCGGCCCCGACGGCTACAAACTCAACGACCAGCAAGAAACCACCCTCGAACAACTCCTCCTCACCGACACCCCACCCACCGAAAACTCCCCCGTCGGCACCCTCATCACCCTCACCAACCCCGCCCAACGCTTTCTCGACTTCCTCAAATCCAGCACCCCCGACCTCGACCTCACCGCCACCACCATTGTCCTCGATGCCGCCCACGGCGCCGGCTACCAAGTCGGCCCCGCCCTCTTCGAACAACTCGGCGCTACCGTCATCCCCCTCGGCACCCAGCCCACCGGCACCAACATCAACCACCAAGTCGGCTCCCTCCACCCCGAACAAGCCGCCACCCTCGTCCAAGAACACCAGGCCCACCTCGGCGTCTGCCTCGACGGCGATGCCGACCGCCTCACCCTCATCGACGCTACGGGAACCATCGTAAATGGCGACCGCCTTCTCTGCCTCGCCGCCCTCGCCCTCAAACGCCGCGGACAACTCGCCAACGACACCCTCGTCGCCACCATCATGTCCAACCTTGGACTCTCCGAAGCCCTCGCCAAACACAACCTCCAACTCGAAACCACCGCCGTCGGCGACCGACACGTCCGCGAACGCATGCGCGAAAAAGGCCGCGCCCTCGGCGGCGAAAACTCCGGCCACCTCATCTTCTCCCAACACGCCACCACCGGCGACGGCATCCTCGCCGCCCTCCAAATCCTCGCCGAAATGAAAGCCACCGGCCAACCCCTCGCCACCCTCGCCAATTGCATGGAGGTCTTCCCCCAAACACTCATCAATATCCCCGTCCGCGACAAACCTCCCCTCGACCAAATCCCCGGCCTCCCCGAACTCATCTCCCAAGCCGAATCAGAAATGGCCACCAACGGTCGCGTCCTCGTCCGCTACTCCGGAACCGAGAAAAAAATGCGCGTGATGGTCGAAGCCAAAGAAGACGCCACCGCCCAACACTGGGCTCAAACCCTCTCCGATCTTGTTCAAAAAGAACTCGGAGTATGAAACTCAGAATCCTCACTTGGAACGTTCTCACCAGCGAGAAAAAACACTTCGCTGGCAGCAACTGGGATACCCGCCGTTCCGCCTTCGAAAAGATTCTCGATCCGGCTCGCTTCGATATCATCTGTCTCCAAGAAGCAACCCCTTCCCAACTCAAATTCTTTATAAGCTTCTTCTCAGACTTCGATCACTTCGCCGTAGGGCGCAACGATGGCCAATCACGCGGAGAGCACTGCCCAATCTTTTTCCGAAAATCGCAATTCCAGCTCACCGCGAGTGAAAACTTCTGGCTCACCCCGACCCCGAAAGTCCCGAGCTGTGGCTGGGGAGAGCTCTTTCCTCGCATCTGTACCAACCTCGTCCTCACAAACACGTCCACACTGAACACCTTCCGAATCTGGAACACCCATCTCCCCCTTCACCCCTACGCTCGTCTAAACGCCTCAAAGCTCCTCGCTTCTCGTATCCGCGAATCAAACGCGACCCCTTCCCTCCTACTCGGCGACTTCAACTGCGGACCAAAATCAAGAGCAATGAGCGAACTCATCCGCGCCCACCTCAACCTCCTCACCACCGGCAAATCACCAACCTTCCACATGTTTGGAAATAAGCTCCTTCGCCTCGACCACATCATGGGAAGCAACCAATGGTCCCCAATCGAAAGCGGAGAAATTTCTGAATCCTTCGCAAAAGTCTATCCCTCCGACCACTTTGGCCTCTGGGCAGATCTTACCCTCAAAAATAACTGACTCCGATTTCGAAAAACAATCTGTGGAATCAGCCGAATCTGTGGATAACAAAAACATGCAGCTCTGGCCCCTCGAAGACCCCTTTCACACCCTTCCCATCGGCGGAAACACCCTCGCCGAATGGCTCTCCTCCGGCCACCTCACCCAAGACCAACTCGATGCCATCCAATACCCTTGGCAAATCCTCGACCTTCACAAAGCCCTTCTCGAAACCCTCGCCGACCAAGCCAGCGAAACCCCTGCCCATCTCGTCGGCGACGCCACCCTCATTGCTGGCGAAAACACCAACATCCTTCCCGGCGTCGTCGTCGAAGGCCTCGTCGTCATCGGGCCCCACTGCAAAGTCGGGCCTAACTGCTACCTCCGCGGCCCCATCTCCATCGGACACCACTGTCACGTTGGTCAAGCCGTCGAACTCAAAAACACCATCCTCGGCAACAACACCAATGTCGGCCACCTGAGCTACGTCGGCGATAGTATCCTCGCCAATCAAGTCAACCTCGGCGCCGGCACCATCACATCCAACCTCCGCCACGACGGCAAAAACCATCGCTCCGCAGTCGATGGACAAATCATCGATACCGGCCGCCGCAAATTCGGCACCATCATCGGCAACAACGTCCACACCGGCATCCACACCTCCCTCTACCCCGGCCGCAAGCTCGGACCCCACACCTCCACACTCCCCGGCGAAATCGTCTCCAAAGACAAAACCTAACAGAAATTGCCTGTTAGTTTAATTACCCAAATTAAATTTCGCCCGTTCCACCGAACGCCCCCTCACAAAAAATGCACCAAAAAACCTGATAACGAAAAGGATCGCAGCCGGTTCAGAGGCCCGGCTTCTCTTCTCGGATTGCATAATTGTAACGGTTTAGGCAATCCGTATGCGAACTTTCGAGCAACAAAACTGCGATGTCACAACCCTACCGTCGAACTACCGGCCGCGTGGAACGCGGAGTCTATGATGCAAAAGCTCCCCCGATCGCAACCGAACCCGACGACTTCCAACTCGCCGTGCCACGCTACCGCAGCACAGAAGAAATGGAACCCCGCATCCGTCGCCGCAGACAAAATGCCGACCGCGCGAAAACCGAACGAAATATCCTCATCATTCTCTCCATCCTCTGCGTGGGTGTCTTCAGCTACCTCTTCTACGCCGGCCTCATTTAATCAGGCACGAAGCACTTTTTTCCTCCCCGGATTCCCTCGCCATCGCTACTTTTCTTAGCAATGCGAATCCTTTTTCTTTTCGCCCTCATTCTTCCCCTTCCCGGCCAAAACCTCAACGAGTTCAATGCCGACTCGCTTGAGAAAATGAAGGTCGAAAAACTCTATGCCACCCTCTGCGCTTCTTGCCACGGCAAAGACCTATCCGGCGGACTCGGCCCCTCCTTCCTCGACGACGAATGGAAACACGGTTCCTCCATCGAAGACATCACCCGCAACATCGCCAAAGGCAACCCCGACTTCGGCATGGTCGCCTTCGAATCCGTCCTCTCCGCCGATAAAATCCGCTCCCTCGTCATCTTCATCCAAGAAAAGAACACCCGCGCCCTCCTCGAAGGCGTCTCCTACCCCAAACCGACCCCAGGAAAAATCACCAAAACCCAACACCACAGCTACAAAATCGAAACCGTCGTCAAATCCTCTCGTAACCTCAAAATGCCCTGGGCCATCGCCTTCCTCCCCGATGGCAACAAGCTTCTCACCGAAAAACCCGGCGAACTCAATCTCGTCTCCCCCTCCGGCAAACTCACCAAAATCAAAAACACCCCCGAAGTCACTGCTGTCGGCCAAGGCGGCATGATGGAAGTCGCCCCCCACCCCGACTACAAAACCAACGGCTGGATCTACCTCGGCTACTCCGACGGCTTCAAAGACGGCGGCACAAAATCCATGACCCGCTACGTCCGCGGTCGCATCAAAAACAACCGCTGGACCGACGAAGAACTCATCTGGGAAGCCGACAAAACATTCTACCCCACCTCCGGCGTCCACTTCGGCACCCGCATCGTCTTCAAAGACGGCCACATCCACTTCCCCGTCGGTGAACGAAGCGGCATGATGCTCGCTCAAGACGTCTCCCATCCCGTCGGCAAAACCTACCGCCTCAAAGACGACGGCTCCATCCCCACCGACAATCCCGACTTCGGCCCCAAGGCCCTCCCCGGCCTCTTCACCATCGGCCACCGCAATCCCCAGGGTCTCGCCCTGCACCCCGAAACCAGCCAAATCTGGTCCACCGAACACGGACCACGCGGCGGCGACGAACTCAACCTCATCGAACCCGGAAAGAACTACGGCTGGTCCAACACCTCCTACGGCATGAACTACAATGGCTCCCCCATGCGAGGAACCGTCACCCACCGCGAAGGCATCACCCAACCCGTCCGCTACTGGGTCCCCAGCATCGCCGTCTGCGGCCTCGACTTCTACTCCGGCTCCACATTCCCCAACTGGAACAACGACCTCTTCGTCGGTGGCCTCAAACACCAGTCCGTCACCCGCATTCGCCTCAATGGCGAATCCATTACCGAAGAAGAAATCATCCTCAAAGACATCGGGCGCGTCCGTGACGTCGCCCACAACCCCTACAACGGCCTCCTCTACGTCGTCCTCAACGGACCGGATTCCGTCGTCCGCCTAGTCCCCACCGACTCCGAATAACCTCTCCCCACTCATGACAGAGGCGTCCGAGAAAGGACATTTATTTCGGAAAACCTTTATATAAGGCTTTAGGAGAAATGAGGAATAACGAAAATCCCCATTCAGACTCTTCGTTCTGAATAGAGATTTAATCAACTGAATACAAACGTTTTATACTATTCCAAGCGCATGTGTTCTTGGACTCTTTTGAATTTTATTAAACGTATTTCCTAAATTTACTGTAAAGATGAATACTGATTTTTTATAAAATTAACCGTCCCGGAGACAATCCGCGACACCCGTTCACCCACAACCTTCAAATGACGAAGTCCCCGCTTCTGATGGGAGTCCTCCTCGGAGTGCTCACCACCCAGTTCACCCTCGCCAATACCGCGACCTTCACCGTGCCATCCTCCGTCACGAACGACGGCGATAGCAACCCCACTGCCCCCTGGGAATCCACCGGCAACACCACCCTCACCCTGGCCTTCGACACCTCCGGCCTCATTCCAGCCGGATCCCAAATCCAAAACGCAACCCTCCAACTTCAAGGTGCCACCACCGGCAGCATTTTCGGCGGTAGCTTCCGCGCCGAAATCAACGTCCGCCTCGTTGCCCCCAACGGTTCCTCCCAACGCTGGGACGCGGGCGAAGACTTCGGCTTCCTCAACTCGGGCGGCTCCTTCGACACCGGAATCGTCTCCTCTAGCGTTTCCGGCGAGGCTTCCGGAACTTTCCGCATCGAGCTCACCGAAGACTACGACGACGCTGACAACGACTGCCGTTTCTCCGCCGCCTACCTGACCGTGACTTACGAGGGTGGCAGTAGCTCCAACATCTTCGCCACCCCCATCGGATCCTACCTCAATGGCAACTTCCCTGACGAAGACCCTGAAAGCTCCGGCATCGAACCTCCCGCTTTTCTATCCCAAACCGGTGCCTTCACCGACCTCGCTAACCTCACCCCGGCACCCGGACTTCTTCCTTACTCCGTCAACTCCCCCCTTTGGTCCGACAACGCCCTCAAACAACGCTGGATCGCCCTCCCCAACGATGGCAACCGCGACTCCTCCAACGAACAAATCGCCTTCAACGCCGAATCACCCTGGACCTTCCCCGCTGGCACCGTCGCCATCAAACACTTCGAACTCGGCACCAACGACAACAATCCCTCCCAAACCCGCCGCCTCGAAACCCGCTTCCTCGTCTCCCTCGGAAACAACGAATTTTACGGCGTCACCTACCGCTGGTTCCCTGACGGCTCCGATGCCGAGCTCCTCACCGATTCCGCCAGCGACACCATCACCATCACAAACTCCAACGGCTCCACCCGCAACCAGACTTGGGACTACCCCAGCCGCCCCGACTGCCGCTCCTGTCACAATCAGGGCGCCGGTATCTACCTCGGCCTCAACACCTGGCAACTCAACGGTGATCACACCTACCCCGGCGACTCCTCACCCTCCAATCAACTCGAAACTTGGAACAACAACAACCTCTTCACCTCCATCATCAACAGCCCGAATAACTACGCCCGCGCCGTCAACCTCGGCGACTCCTCCGCTTCCCTCGAAAACCGCGTCCGCTCCTACCTCGCCTCAAACTGCGCCAACTGCCACAACCCCGAAAGCGACCTCAGCACCAACTTCGACCTCCGCTTCAACACCTCCCTCTCCGACACCAACCTCATCGACGGGTCCGTCCTCTACGACCTCGGCATCAACGACGCTGTCATCGTCGCCCCCCAGGACGTCGACCGTAGCCTCCTCCACTACCGCATGGACACCACCGGCATCCACCGTATGCCTCCCATCGGCCGTAACCTCATCGACCAAAATGCCGTCGATACCGTCCGCGACTGGATCAACTCACTGTCCACAGGCAACCAAGGCGGGAATAACAACGCACCCATCGCAAATGACGACGACGCGCTCACACAAGGAGATACTCCAGTCGTCATTCCTGCCCTAAGCAACGATAGCGACGAGGATGGGGACTCCTTCATGCGCTATCAATCGACCTCCCCGTCCAATGGAAGCGTGTCTTGGACGGGCGGGTCAGCCACCTACACCGCCGACCCCGGCTTCAGTGGAACCGACCAATTCACCTACCAAATCGCCGACTCAAACAACGCTGTCTCCAACGTAGCCACTGTCACCATCACCGTCACCAATTTCAACACCTCGAACGATATCTCCTTCTCTGACCAATCCTCCCTCCTCCCCAATCCCTCAACCTACAGCGGAGTCGCCATGGGCGTCGCCGACATGAACCAAGATGGCTACGACGACATCGTCCGCATCCTTAATGCTCGCAACCTCCATATCGACTACCAACAACCCGACGGCTCAAACTTCACCACCCGCTCCCTCGGCACAGTCAGCAACCAAGGCCAATGGGGCCTCGCCATCGGCGATGCCGACAACAACGGCTTCCCCGACCTCATCTCCGGTGGATACTACGACGGCCTCCACTACTACCAAGCGAACAACAACGCCACCGCCTACTCAAAAACCACCATCAACAACCCCACCATCTTCGCCCAAGCCATCACCTTCGCCGACATCAATCAAGACGGCTGGCTCGACGTCTTCGCCTGCCACGATGATGCCGAAAGTCTCAAACTCCGCAACGACCGCTCCGGAAACCTCATCTCCGACCTCTCCATGATGGATACTCGCACCACCCAACCAAGCGACAACTCCGGAAACTACGGTGCCGTCTGGACCGACTACGACAGCGACGGCGACCTCGACCTCTACGTCTCCAAATGCCGCATCGGAGCCTCCTCCTCCTCCGACCCACGTCGCATCAACCAACTCTTCGAAAACGATGGCAACGGCAATTACTACGAAGTCGCCGACCAAGCTGGCCTCGCCGACGGCGAACAAAGCTGGGTAGCCGACTTCGCCGACTTCGACAACGACGGTGACCTCGACTGCTTCATCGGCAACCACACCGGTTCCAGCCGCCTCATGCGGAACAACGGAAACCGCACCTTCACCGAAGTCACTGGCGAAAGCGGCATCTCCGTCACCTGGAAAGTCATCCAATCCGTTTTCCGCGACTTCAACAACGACGGCTGGATCGACCTCTTCCTCACCGGCACCACCCACGAACTCTGGCTCAACGACCGCGACGGTACTTTCACCAAAGCCGACAACCCCTTCACCGGCAGCCTCATCGAATCCTGTGCCATCGGTGACCTCAACCGCGACGGCTTCCCCGACGTCTACGCAGGCTACGCCCGCCTCTACAACACCCCCCAATCCTCACGCACAGACAAACTCTTCCTCTCCAACCCCAATGGAAACAACTTCCTCTCCATCTCCCTCACCGGAACCAACAGCAACCGCCTCGCCTCCGGTGCCCGCCTCGAACTCTACGGACCTTGGGGCGTACAAATCCGTGAGGTCCGCTCCGGCGAAGGCTACGGCATCTCCCACTCCTTCACCCAAACCTTCGGCCTCGGCACCCTCTCCGAAGCAGACCACCTCATCATCCGCTGGCCTTCCGGCACCACCGACAACTTCTACAACCTCGGCGCCAACCAATTCCTCAATATCGTAGAAGGCTCCGGAGAAAACGGCCCCAATCCTGACCCTGATCCCGATCCGAATCCCGATCCAAACCCAAATCCCAACCCCGGCAACAACCTCGCCTACAATGGCAACCCCGCCGACATCCCCGGTCGCATCGAAGCCGAAAACTTCGACACCGGCGGCGCCAACACCTCTTTCTACGACCTCGATAGTAACAACATCGGTGGCGACTACCGCAACACCGGCGTCGACCTCGAACCCTCCCAAGACGAAGATGGCACCTCCAGCCTTGGTTGGGCCGAGGACGGAGAGTGGATCCAATACACCGTCAACCTCACCTCAGGAACCTACGACCTCATCGCTCGCGCCGCCAGCGAGTTCAGCTCTCCCGGTGCCCTCCGTATCCTTCTTGACGGCAACGAACTCGGCACCATCGACATCAGCAGCACCGGCGGCTGGTACAACTGGCAAAACTTCACCCTCTCAAACATCGAAATCAACAACAGCGGCACAGCAACCCTCCGCATCGAAATCATCGGTGCTTCCTTCAACCTCAACTGGCTCGAATTCACCTCCCCCTCCGGAAACAACGGAAACGACAACAACAACAACGGCGGCGGCAACGACAACGGACAAACCGCCTTCACCTCAGCCTTCATCCCCGGTCGCATCGAAGCCGAAAACTTCGATAACGGAGGCCAGGGCACGGCCTACTCCGACCTCGACCCCGAAAACATCGGCGAACAATACCGCGACTCCAGCGTCGACCTCGAACGCTCCTTCGACTCCGAAGACGGCTACTCCATTGGCTGGATCGAAGATTCCGAATGGGTCGAGTACACCGTCGACGTCACACCCGGCAACTACGATCTCACGGCCCGCATCGCCAGCGCCGAAAGCAACCCCGGCTCGATCCGTATTCTCCTCGACAACCGCGAACTCGGCACCCTCTCCGTTCAAGGCACCGGCGACTGGTATTCATGGGAAGAAACCACCCTCTCCAACACCTCCATCACCGAGTCCGGCTCCGCCAAACTACGCCTCGAATTCATTGGCGGACCCTACAATCTGAACTGGATTCAATTCGGAGATTCCACCACTGGCGGTAACAACAATGGCAACAACAACGGCCAATCTCCCTACAACGGCTCCCCTGCAAATCTCCCAGGCCGCGTCCAAGCCGAAGACTACGACTTCGGCGGCCAAGGCATCGCCTACCAAGACAACGAAGAACAAAACATCACCGGCGAATACCGCAACGACGGTGTCGATATCGAAAACTCTGGCGACTCCGACGGCACCTTCAGCCTCGGATGGTTCGACGCCAACGAATGGACCGAATACACCGTCAACATCGACTCCGGCTCCTACAACCTCTCCGTGCGCACCGCCGCCGGGGAATCCAACCCTGGCGCCCTCCGCATCCTTCTTAACGACACCGAACTCGCCACCATCGACACCC
The DNA here is from genome assembly GCA_039186735.1 of Verrucomicrobiota bacterium. Taxonomy (GTDB): domain Bacteria; phylum Verrucomicrobiota; class Verrucomicrobiia; order Verrucomicrobiales; family Akkermansiaceae; genus Roseibacillus. The sequence continues at coordinate 11,866 of JBCCZX010000009.1, forward strand.
CCGACACCGGAGGCCCCTCCAACTGGCAAACCTCCACCGTCACGGTCTTCGTCCCGAACAGCGGAACCCAAATTCTCCGCGTCGAGACCGTCGGCAACGGCACCAACTTCAATTGGCTCGAATTCAGCTCCGCCTTCGTCCAAAACCAATTCCAGATCAACAGTGCCGTGGAATCCGTCAGCGACTACGCCTTCGGCTCTTGGAACGGTATCACCGGCGAAGGACAACAACCCTTCTTCTCCTGGACCGCATCCGAAAACCAAACCTACCCCTCCGTCTCCTTCCTCGTTCGCCTGGGCGGCTCCCTCAGCCAACACGGCTACGTCCGCGACGACCTCATCTACCGCCCCATTTGCAGCACCGACCTCAACGACTGGGATGACCAACTCATCTTCATCAACAACCCCCTCAACCTCCCCGTCCCTCCCGCCGGCTTCAAATACCTCACCTTCCGCTGCACCCAGCAAGCCGACCGCGCCTTCTTCAGGGTCAACCTCCAAGAACGATAACAACCCTCACAGTTGCCTCCTGCTCAAAATCGAAGACACTCTCTCCGTGAGCTCAAACCAAGCCCCCCCTTCGTGCTGCTCAATCCCTCCCAAAACCAAACCCGCCTGGCAACGCTACCGACCCCTTTTCATTCTCATCGCCCTTTCCCTCATCGCAGCATTGGAACGACAGTGGGGGAAAGGGCAATTTGAACTCCGCCCCTTCATGCACGCCTTCATGGGCTCGTTCCTCTTCCTCTTCGCAACCCTCAAGCTCCTCGACCTCTCCGGCTTCGCCACTGCCTTCCGCAAATACGATCTCCTCGCCTCCCGCGTTTGCTCCTACGCCAAAGTCTACCCCTTCCTCGAACTCGCCCTCGCCCTCGGCTACCTCTCCCAATGGCAACCCGAATTCATCTACCTCGCCACCACCATCCTCATGTCCTTCGGCGCTCTCGGCATCATTCTCGCCCTCAAAAAAGGCCTCGACCTCAAATGCGCATGCATGGGCTCATTCCTCGACGTCCCCCTCTCCACCGTCGCCCTCACCGAAAACCTCACCATGGTCTCCATGGCACTTGCGATGCTTCTCTCCTGATCAAAATCCCCAAAAATCAACCCCGCCCTCCCCAGGCAACAATCTGCAATAAAAAATGCCTTTTGCATTCTTGAGCAAAACCACGAAGATAGAGGTGAAACCACCGGATGCCTCCTTCCCGTCAGCCCAAGCCCCTCTTGATACCCGCAGCTAGAGAACTGCCAAAACCCGCAATTGTCCGGTCAAATCGCTCGCTCTCCGCTTCTCTCCTCACCTCCGGTCTCTTGATTGCCAGCCTGATGGGTGCTCTCGCCCTTGTTTCCGTAAAGGTAATTCCGCAACTGGTTCCTCTGCCTCCCGTCAGCGTCCTGAACTCCCCAGCACGTCCGGTCGAAACCCCGAAACCACCGGTAACCACTCTCCGACCAGTCAATCTTCCCGTCGCTCCCATCACCAAAACCCCATGCTGCAGCAACTCCGCTGAGCCCCACCTCCACCCCCCAGAACCTCCAATCTCTGTTCCCTCCTCCCACATGCTCCTCGCCGAGACCTTGGAATCCCTCGAACTTCTCGAACAACTGAGACTCGAAGAAGAAGAACACAGCCACCAAATCCTCGCCCAAGAAAAATTGGCCGAAGAAAAACGCCAGCGCGAAGCCGAAGCCGAAAAAGCCCGCCTCGCCAAACTCGCCGAAAAACGCCGGCAAGAACGCGCTCAGCAAGCCAAACTCACCGCCGCCCGCAAAAGCGAACAAGCTCGACAACAAGCGGAAAAAAATCGCCAGCTCGCCCTCCGCAAGGCCGAACAAAGACAAGCCGCCAACCGCAACGCCCTCGCCAAAAAAATTGCCTCCATGCCAACCCCAACGCGGCAATCAATCAGCTATCCCTCCTCCGCCCGCAAATCCCGTCTCCAAGGGACCACCCGAATCTCAGCCACCATCACCTCCAATGGCCGCGTCCAATCACCCCGCCTCATCTCCAGTTCGGGCCACTCCATCCTCGATTCCGCGGCTCTCTCTGCCGTCAAAAAATGGCGCTTCAAACCCGCCCGCAATGGCCTCGGGGAAGCCGTCGCCTACCAACTCACCATCCCCGTCACCTTCCGCCTACCCAACTAGGCTGAACGACCCCTACCAGTGATAGGTCACATTTGCCCGCACCTGTCGCGGTTCCGCTGGATGAAAGTGCACGTCTTCCACCGGAGCACCCTCGCCAACTAACTGGCTTTCATAAAAATACTCAATATCACGATCATCCCGATCAAGAAGATTCAAGACATCGATTGAAACCTCTAAATTCTCCCACCGGTAACCCAACCGGCCATTCACTTGAATACTCTCCCGCGACTTCGTCTTCCCCGTGTCACCTAACAACGGACGGGGAGAAAAATAACGCCCCCGCAAACTCCCAAAGAATCCATACTCTCCCCCAACCGTTACCCCTGCACTCGCCATATGCGGCACGGAATTATCAATCTCGTCAAACTCACCCGGTCCCACATCCGCCCGCGCCAAACTCCAGGCATACTCCGCATCAAACGTGAGACAACGATTCGGCCGCCAATAAATCGCTGCTTCGACCCCGTAACGCTCGCTCGCCGGTCCCGCCTCCGTAGTCCCCTCATCCCCCACATAAACAAACTCACTGTCGCTGTCCAACCACCACAAACCAACACTCGCCGTTACATTTTCAACCGCTTTCGTCCGCAAACCGACCTCCGCACCACGAGTCCGAACCAAGGCATCAACCGGATTGACCGCAGCCGTAACTCCACGCGCATCATTACTATGAAATCCCATTCCCGCATTCAAATAGAGCTCTGTCTCGGCCCACGGACCCAATACCAAGCCCGCCTTCGGACTCACGATGGCATCCCACTTGTCACCCGTATCCGCAGGATTATCCTGACTCTCGACATCAAAATAAAACACATCCCCTCGAACCCCCAAAATCAACCGCGCCCAATCGGTTAGACGCGTCTCGTTTTCCAAATAAATCCCGTAACTTCCCTGGTAAACATCATCCACATTCGTCACCCCGGTCCGTGCACGAGCTGTCGTCGAATAGAGCCCGATATCATCAATCCAATCATGCTGCGTCTGGAACCCCACCGTCGTCCGACTCTCCAAACTTCCCAAACCATGCGTCCAGTCCGCCGCCAAATTCACCCCCGCAAAAATCCGCTCCTCCTCTTGCTCAAATTGATCTCCACCTGCCCCACCAGTGAAATAAGTGAAATTCGAAAATAAATCCAATGCGTAGTAACCCAACCACGCTTCCGACCGAATCACCCAATCTCCGTTCGTCTTCTTCATCTTTATCGACAAGGAATGCCGCTCCGTTTCTCCACCCGTGGTCGGATCAATCGCTCCGAACCGATCCAAAGTCCCGGCAATCACCGCCCGCTCTGGAATCTGGTCACTCGAATTCCAATCCCCTTTGTGAAACAAGGCCGTAACACTGAGAAAATTGTCTTCATCACCAGCGAACCATTTCGCAAACCCGTTGTAACGCTCGTAATCGTTCGGCCTCAACCAAGGACCATCCTGATGGGTAAATTCCCCCCCGACTGTCAAAACCCCTGCGCCAGCCTCAAAACTATCCCCCAGCAAGACTCGAAAATAATCGTTCTCGCCGTAGGTCACACTCGCGATTCCTTCCTCCAAGTACGGCACCAAAGTATAGTCCGCTCCCCCAGCAGTCGATAAGTCTCCATACTCCGCAAAAAACGGTCCCTTGAAGTAATCCAACCGCTCCACAAACTCCGGCACAATAAAGTTCAAATCAGCATAACCCTGACCATGGGCGTGCGTCCGGTAGTTCCCCGGCATACCATCAACCCCGATGTGAAAGTCCGTTCCATGATCCAAGTTGTATCCCCTCACAAAATACTGGTTCGCCTTTCCACCCCCCGCATGCTGGGTAATCACAACCCCAGGCACCACCTCCAGCAATTCGCCTCGCCTCAAAAAGGGCCGCTTGCTCAACTCCTCATTGTTGGCCTGACCCTGCGTTGAAGTCGACGCCTCCCCGATCACATCCTCAGCCTTACCTGTCACAAAAACCTCCCCCATTTCACCACTCCCAGCCACAGCCTCTTGTCCCTCCAACTGACCACCCGCCAAAGCCACTAAAAAAACCGCTGTCTTCATCCTCTGCATGGACGCGAAAAAAAGCTTCTTTCTATCCCACTGCAAGAAGAATTCAGGGCGATTCTCCCACCCTCAGTCTGACTCTCAAAGATTGCACACTGCGCATCTTCCTTCACCATTCATCAAGAAGTTCATCGCGAACCCTTTAGCCTTCGTGCGCCTCTCAGAAACACTCCCATGCCCCAATCCTTTCCCATTCTCCTCTTGACCCTCTTCGCCCAAACCGAACTCCCCGAAACCCTCGTCCTCGCCGAACGCCTCCCCGCCAACCCCCCCGAAGCCACCTTCTCCTTCGAAGATCTCTCCAGCCAAACCGCCCTCACCCTCGACCAAATCCTCCTCACCGACCCCGCCGTCTCCCTCTTCCGCCGCCAAGACGCCACCTTCGCCAACCCCACCGCCGCCGGCCTCTCCCTCCGCCGCACCGGAGCCACCGCCACCTCCCGCACCCTCGTCCTCCGCGACGGCATCCCCCAAAACGACCCTTTCGGCTCCTGGCTCTCCTGGACACGCTACCAACCCGGCTTGTTAGAATCCGTCCGCCTCCAACCCGCCGCCCAAGCCGCTGCCTGGGGCAACCAATCCCCCGCCGGCACCCTCCACCTCACCACCCGCCTACCCACCGAACCCTTCCACCAAACCCAACTCACCTACGGCTCCTGCGACACCCTCCAATTCTCCACCACCCACGACTTCCTCAACCCCGACCGCACCCTCGCTCTCCAAGCCACCGCCTACCACCTCCAAACCGACGGCCACATCCCTGTGCAACCCTCCCAACGTGGCCCCATCGACACCCCCCTCAAACTCGACGCCCAAGGCCTCGACCTCCGCTCCCTCTGGAAACCCTCCGACCAATTCACCCTCGACGCCACCCTCTCCCTCTTCCAAGAAGACCGCAACAACGGCACCGCCCTCACCCGCAACGCCACCGACGCCCACGACCTCTCCCTCCGCGCCACCTATCAAACCCCCGAACTCACCCACCAAGCCACCCTCTACTACCAATCTCGTAACTTTGAATCCGTCTTCACCTCCCAAGCCGCCGACCGCTCCTCCGAATCCATCGCCCTCGACCAGTTCGACGTCCCCGCCACCGGCCTTGGCGGCTCCTACAGCCTCAAATGGTCCCCCCACGACACCCTCTCCCTCACCCTCGGCCTCGACGCCCGCCACCTCGACGGCGAAACCAACGAACGCGTCACCTTCGGCAACCGCCTCCGCACCGCCGGCGGCACCCAAACCTTCCTCGGCGCCTTCACCCAACTCTCCACCCAACTCCCCCACAACCTCCAACTCGACGCCTCCGCCCGCCTCGACTCCTACCACTCCCACCACGGCTCCCTCCGCCTCCAAAACCCCGATGGCACCTTCCTCACCAACGACACCTTCCCCGACCGCGACCTCCTCGAGCCCTCCTTTGGCCTCACTCTCTCCCGCCAAATGAATGACCTCCTCCACCTCTCCGCCTCCACCTCTACCTCCTTCCGCGCCCCCACCCTCAACGAACTCTACCGCCCCTTCCGCATCGGCTCCACCACCACCTCCAACAACCCCAACCTCAACCCCGAACGCTTCCACTCCGCCGAACTCACCGCTACCCTCACCCCTTCCGAACAACTCAAATGGCGCAACACCCTCTTCGCCCACTCTATCACCGACGCCATCGCCAACGTCCCTCTAACAGATACCTCCGCCCAACGCCTCAACGTCGACCACGCCCGCGTCCTCGGCCTCGAGTCCCGCCTCGCCTTCCAACCTTCCGATACCCTCACCACCACCCTCGCCTACCAGTTCACCGACACAAGATTCACCGACTCCCCCCTCCAGCCCAACCTCGAAAACGAGCCCTTCCCCCACTCCCCCCGCCACCGCCTCCACGCCGCCGCCACCTGGCAACCCACCCCCAAGCTCTCCCTCGGCGCCGACACCACCTTCTCCTCCCACATCTACGACGACGCCCTCGCCACTCGACGCCTCGACTCCGCCTGGCAAACCGGACTCTCCGCCACCTACCAACTCACCGACCACCTCACCCTCCTCGCCCGCATCGACAACCTCTTCGACCAAGACCTCCAAACCGGCCTCAACTCCAACAACATCCTCACTCTAGCCCCCCCCAGAACCCTCCTCCTCACCACCCGCTACCTCTGGTAAATAGCAAGACCCCTACTGCTAGAACCATCCCTTCCAGATGCAAAGCAAGCGACGAAGGAGCGTCCTGGAGCCAAAATGCATCGACTTGCTCTGCAACTGAGTTCTATCGATTTCGAGGCAATAGAAACGAAATCAAACCAAGCAAGAAGACTCCCGCAGTTGGCTCTGGTATCTTGATGCTGGTGCCCACAATAATGCCAGAGCCGATAGCAGTCACACCGTTAACGACTTCAAGTCCAGTTCCCAAACGGGGTGTAACCGCCACCCACCCGAAATTATCCTCAAAGTCAGGAATGCTATCAAACAGCGGTCCTCGGTCATCCCAGTAGGCTAAATAGGCAGTTTCTCCTAACGCGAGACTGAGAACTCCTGATCCCTAAAAGCCATCATTTGAGACAAATGGGAGTGTTGAACTCACAAAATCGGGCGTAAACAACAGTCCTGGTGACGCCTGAAACAAGGCATATTCTTCAGCGATCCCTTGGAATTCAAAAAGGTAATGACCAAAACCCCGGGTCGTAATGCTGATCGCAAAAAGACCTTCTCCCGAGGGGATAGACTGAGTGAGCGTGAGAGTCTGCTCATCAAATCCGAAAAAATTATCAATGATCGCTGCATCATTAATAATCACCGCTGCACGGGAGTGACTGAGAAGAAGTGAGAGCAAGAGAAAAACAAAAAGTAGACTCTTCATCTGAGGCAGAAAGCTAGCGATTCACGCTGATGTTTGTCGAGACGCAAGAGCCTAGGCGCAGCGATCGAACGACTCACGGGAGCTGCGACGCGACTCGCTACTCTGTCTTGTTGGTCGATTTTTGTTCGGCCCGTTTCATCAAGAACGTTTTAAGGTCAGGGTTCGTATCTCTGCCAGACGAAGAGAACACTCCACCAAAATAAGAGAACGGCCCATGCAACTTATCTCCTGAAGCATCTAGGATGGTGATGGTAGGATTGAAAAAACGTAGGTCATATTGGTCAGACACTTTGGAATACCATCCCAAAAATTCTTTTTTGAAGGCTCCAGTCATGCGCCCACGTGCGTCATTCATTGGAGTGTAAATAAACCGATCGACCAAGACACTCTCTCCGGTCAACTCTCCCATTTCAGGGTGAACTTTGAGAACGACTTCTTTGTAGTGTTTGATTGGGTCATCATCTTCGCAAAGTTGAGCCCTTCCACTGAAAAGAATAATCGTCTTCTCCGATTGAGCTGCCAGTTTCTTGGCTTTCTCCAAATCGTCTAGGAACACTAACCCATCGCTGGCTACGGCTCCGCCTAAGCCAACAAATGAGACAAGAACGTATAATAGAAGTCTCATTCTAGCCGAACGTTAAAGAGCACAGGTCGCGCGAGAAAGGGGAAAGTAATGAAACCGCCTAGAAAAGCAATGAGGTCTAGCGGTCGCGGTCCTGTGCCTCATCTTGTTAGCTGCCGAAAAGTTTCATCGCGTATTCTCTTCCTGTTGGGGTCATATCGTATTCAGCTGGGAGTCCCGGTCCAATCACGCTTCCCATCGCGGCTCTCGTTTGCTGAACCATTCCAGACCTTCTTAATAAATCAAAATGAAAGCGAATAACTCCAAGCGGCAATCCGAAAACTCTACACATTTCTTCTTCAGAAACTTCTCTGGAAGCGTTGAACATGGTGGCAATGAGTTTGTCAGTGACATCGTTGAAACCATCAGGTCTTGGGTTCGAGTCTGTTGGCTCTTCTTGAAGATTAGTTATCTGTTCACGAAGACTCGAATTCTCCGCCTCCAATACCGTCACCTTTGCGGAAAGCAAGTCGCGCTCCTTCGTGAGAGAAAGGTTCTCCTCAGCAATAAGCGTGAGCTTCTTTTCAAGCAGGTCGATAACGTCTTTGCTCAACCCGTGAGTAGTCGCAAGTTTTCCGACTTCCTTGGTAATACTAGCTATGTCGGACGGTCCCATGATTTTTCAGCTAACAGTGTTTTTTAGTCCCGCCTCAGTTTGATAGACGAGCCCCAACTTGCCAACTTGAGAATAGGACGAATCCCAAAAACAACTAGGAGTCAGCAACTTGTAAATCTATCGCTCTTAACCTAAAGAGACTGCCAGCAAGAAAATCATTTAAACCGAACGACCTTGTTATTCGCTCACCCAAATTGAAGGTCAAGATGCTCAACCTACCCGCAGGCCCCAACCCACCCTTCACTCCCGGGCGTGAAAATCAGCAAGCCTCTCCCTCCGAAAACCATTTTCCTCCCCAACCGCGACCTCTGGCAGCCAGCCCCAATACCTTTTCCGCGTGACCCCACCCCTCACTCTCAGCTAATCCCTCTCTTTGGCCTCCGCCAAAAACCCAATGCAGCCCCTATCCCGTCCACTTCTCAAATTCCTCCTCCTCAGCATCATTTTCACCCTCCTTTCCTGTCGAAAAACGGCTCCCTTGGAGGCATCGAAAGACTCCCAACTCAATCACCTCCCCGTGCCCATCATTTACCCCGCAAAAAACCCCGACACCTACCAACCCGGCAGCAACTGGAGCCTCGTCTGGTCCGATGAATTCCAGGGCCAAACCCTCAACCCCGACAACTGGACCCGCCAAATCCTCCCCAAACCCTACAACGACGAGTGGCAACAATACTTCGACCACGAGGAAAACGCCTACCTCGAAGACGGCTACCTCGTCCTCAAAGCCATCCATCACAGCAACACCCACAGCCCCCAACAATACACCTCCGCCCGACTCCACACCGGCGGCAAACAATCCTGGCAATACGGCAAAATCGCCGCCCGCATCCAACTCCCCCACGGCCAAGGCATCTGGCCCGCCTTCTGGATGCTCGGCGCAAACTGCGATGAAATCGGCGGCTCCACCCGCTGGCCCGAATGCGGCGAAATCGACATCTTTGAACTCTACGGCTCCCGAGATGATGGCGCCATCGAAGTCAACTTCCACTATGAGGACAACGGCCACCAAACCATGGGCGCCCAAAACTACAAACTCCCCCGTGGCATGTTCGCAGAACACTTCCACATCTTCGAACTCGAGTGGAACCACCAACACCTCATCTGGCGCCTCGACGGCAAAACAATCCACACCGCCAACATCACCGCCGACACCATGCAAGAACTCCATCAACCCTACTACCTTCTCCTCAACATCGCCGTCGGCGGCGAATGGGCCGGCCGCCCCGACAATACCACCTCCTTCCCCGCCCTGATGTATGTCGACTGGGTCCGCGTCTACCAACAAGAACAACAGGACACTACCCCTCCTTCAAACTCCCCAAATAATCCATCAACGCCGTAAACTCCCCCAAGGTCAAACCCGCCGCCAATCCCGCCGGCATCATCGACATTTCCTGCTGCTCCCGCGACGCGATCTCCGCTTCTTTCAGCGTCGTTACCACCCCCCCGATATTCCGCACATCAAGCTCCCCATCTTCCTCCCGCGTCACAAAACCCATGTGCACCGAATCATCCTTCATCGTCACCAAATAAGTCCGAAACCCCTGCGCCACCGCCTTCCCCGGCTCCGTCACCGACTCAATCAAATAATCCCGCGTAAACTTACTCCCCGCCGAACCCAAATACGGCCCCTTCTGCACCTCATCCAAACTCACCGCGTGACACGCCGCACAAGCCACCCGCGAAAACACCTCCTTGCCCAACTCCACCTGGCCCGTATCCACTATCGCTTCCTCTAACACCTCCTCCGAAGACATCTCCGCAATTCGCTTGCCTCCCGCTTGATCCTGCGCCGCCGCAATTGCATCTTTCGCCGCCTGCGCTGCATCGATCAACCGCCGGTTGTCCGAATCCAACGCATTCTCAATCGGCCCCTCAAACCCCGTCAGCTTCATTTCCGCCAACGCCCGAAAATACCCGACCTCCCGCGGATTCGACTGCGCCATCTTCATCACTTGCTCCCGAAAGCGATCTTTAATCAACACACTCTGCGACAAAGACAACAACGCCCGCCACGCCACCCGACTCACCTCCGCTCCCGACATCTTCGCGATCTTCCGCAACTCCCCACGATGACTCACCAAACCCGGCCCATTCACAAACTCCATCAACTCCCGCTCACTCTCCTCCTCCAAACCCTCCTCCTCATGCCAACCCGCCAACACCCGCATCACCCCACGCAACGGAACCTCCATCCCCTCCCCGGAGTACTTCTCCGGAGCCAACCCCAGCAGCTTACGAAAACACGCCAAGCGCTGCTCCCAATTCCTTCCCGAATCCAAAGCCGCCCCCGTCAACAACTCCACATGCCCCTTGCTTAAAACCGTCATCCCCATCGCCGTCAAAACCGGATCCAACTCCCCCAAATCCATCTTCATCACATCCAACCGATTCGCCGCAAAGACCTCTAACATCTTTTCTTGCCCCTCCGACTCCAGTTTCCCAAACGCCTTCTCCAAACTCGCCACTGCCACCCCACTTCCACTCCATTCCACCGGCACAAAATACGGTCCCCGATCATCCGGACGTGTCGACCACCACGCCTTCCCATCCCACTCCCCCTCACGATGCGATAACCGGGCCAACACCTCCATCAACTCCATCTTCAATCCTACATCCGAACCCGCTTCCTCTAACAGCTTTGCTAACCCCTCCACCGCCGCCTCTTCCGGCATCAACTTCAAAGCCGCCAACGCAATTCCCCGCGTCCGCTGATCCTTCACCGCCGCCAAACACGCCTCCACCGCACCCAACTTCCCCAGAACCTGCACCGCCGTATGCGGAAACCGATAATCATCCTGCCCCTCCAACTCCAAGCGCTCCTCATACCCCTTCGCCGCAGCCACAATCAAATCCCTCGCCAATCCCTTCGCCCCACTTCGCTCAATCCCAACCGCCGCCTGCAACTGCACCCGCGGATTCTCGTCCCGCAAACCCTCCATCCAAACCTCCATCGGAATCCCCTCAGTCTCTCCCCGCCGGTCCCCCAACGCCCGCAAAGCAAACTCCCGCACCTCCGCATCCTTCGCCCACCCCATCAACGCCTTGTTCGCCTCCGCCCCATACAACTGCTTGAACGTAAAAATCGCCGCCACTTTCCCATACAACTCCCCGTCCCCCTCGACGATCGCCTTCAACTCCTCATCAAACTCCCCCTTCAGCCCCCGCTTCAAAACCTCCGCCTGCGCCTCCAATCGCCGCACCGCGCTCCGATGCCCCACCTGCTTCACCAAGTCTCCATCTGCCATCGCCCCCAAATCCGGCCATGCCTCCACCTCCCGCTCTCCCTTCGGCACCACTCGATGAATCAAGCCCACCGGATTCCCCTCCCCCACAAACCGGAACGTCGCCCCCCGCCAATCCGCCGTATACAAAGTCGACTCCCCATCCACATCGATATCGATCGCCCGATTCAAATTCATGAACTCCCCCTGCGTCGCCTGAAACGTCGCCTCAAACCCCTCCAAACCATGCTCATAAACCTTCCCCGTCGTCCAATCGCAAGTAAACAACCGCTCCCCGTAACCCTCCGGAAACCCCGGCTCATGCAAATACAACGCTCCCGTCCCACTCCCCCCACCTAGATCTAACAGCGGCTTCACCGCCTCCTCCGCGAAGTTCTTATAAAGCCGCGGGTATCCATGCTCGCACAAGTTCGTGTGATGATGCACCCGGATATTCCAACCCTTGCCATCGTTCGTGTTATCCCGCGTAAACAAATCAAGATACGGACTGATCGCCATGTCGCACTGATTCCGCGAATTGAAGGAGTAAACCTCCAGCTCCGTCCCATCCGGCCGCACCCGTGCAACCCCACCCCCTCGCAAACTCACCACCTTTCCATCCGTCCCCGTGGAACGAGTCATCCCGAAATCACCCACCGCCACATACAACCAACCATCAATCCCCATCCGCACCCCATTCGTCGTGTGATCGGCACCCCGTGAATCGTTCTGACTCGCCCCAAACCCATCCACCAACTTCGTCTGCGTCTCCGCCACCCCGTCTCCATCCCGATCCTCAAACACACTCAAATACGGCGGATGAATCAGATAAAACTTCCCCCCCACCATGTGCCCCCCTCGCGGCCACAATACATCGGGAATATAATCCCAAAACTTGTCCGCCACCCCATCCCCATCCGTATCCTGGCACGCCCGCACCTTTCCCGGATGCCCTTTCCCCAACGAACCATTCCGATCCTGCGACACATAAACCGTCCCGTCCGGCCCCGCCGCAATCGCCGTCGGATACTCCACCTCAAACGGACGCGCGAAGACGTTCACCTCAAAACCCTCCACCGAAACACTCGCATCCGGCCCCTGCGGCGCCGGCTCCACTTTCTTGTCCTTCTTTTTCCCCGCCTCCGCCCCCACCAGCATTCCCCCCATCAATCCCCCCAAAACAAGTGAAACCATCATGCTGCTCAAACCCATATTACGCCCTTTCAACCTCCATTCTTTCCCCCGACTGTCCCGCTCCACCATTCCCTCCCAACTCCGTTTTTCATTCCCTTCCCCCGCATGACCAAAGCCTTTCTCCTCGGCGCCGGACTCGGCACCCGCCTCCGACCCATGACCAACACGGTCCCCAAACCCCTCGTCCCCGTCTTCCACCGCCCCATGGCCATGCACGCCCTCGACCACCTCATCGACGCCGGCATATCCGAAGTCGCCATCAACACCCACCACCTCCACGAAGAATGGCAACGCACCTTCCCCGAAAACTCCTACCGCTCCGCCTCCCTCCACTTCTTCCACGAACCCGACCTTCTCGAAACCGGCGGCGGCATCAAAAACATCGCCTCCTTCATCGGCAACGACTCCCTCCTCGTCTACAACGGCGACATCCTCACCAACATCCGTCTCGATAAACTCATCACCGGCCACCTCTCCTCCAACAACTCCGCCACCCTCGCCGTCCGCTCCGACGGCCCCGCCAAACACCTCGCCGTCGACGGCTACTCCGTCCGCGACATCCGCAACAAACTCGGCATCGCCGAAGGCACCCACCAGTTCACCGGCATCTATTGCATCGACCCCGAAATCCTCGAGCTCATCCCCGCCAACGAAAGAGTCTCCATCATCCCCGCCTTCCTCGAACTCGCCTCCAAAAACCTCCTCGGCGCCTACCCCGCAGACGCCGGCCACTGGCTCGACCTCGGCACCCGCACAGCCTACCTTGAAACCCACGGCATCAGCACCCCACTCCCCTGCCAACCTCACACCCCCCACATCCACGAAACTGCTCAAATTCACCCCTCCGCCAAGATTTCCAACTCATGGATCGGACCCCACTGCAAAATCAGCGAAAACGTCACCGTTCTCGACTCTATCCTTTGGCCCTCTACCTCAGTCAGTTCTGATTCCAGCCTCACGAATTGTATCGTCCACACTCCCTCCCCTGTCAGCGGAATACAAAAAAATGTCGATCTCTAGCAGAGTAGGCCCGGCATCTGCTCAACTGCCCTCGAAGACCAATCTGGCGACTTCGTCACTCACCGAACTCGCTCATGTCTTGCCCGAACAATTACCCTTATCTAACACCCGCGCGGCTGCTGCACCAACCGATGAAATTCCTCCTACCACTCTGTCTCAGTGGAGTTCTCTCCACCCTTTCCTTGGCCCCTTCAAAGGCCACGCCCAATCCTGAAAACAGCGACTCCGCGCTCACGACCCCACTCGTCAAGGAACTCGCCTCAACGTCAACGACTCACGAGCCACTTTAACCACTCATCCCCATCCCCACACACAAAAGTCGAGTCGCAAGACTCGGCTTTTCTATTCACTTCTCCACCAATGCTGCCTCAATCTCTCGCTCCCTCACCTTAACCAAGCGCGGCACTCCCGGCGCAAACAGCTGCAGCCGCCACTCCTCCAGCATCCACCCCACTGGCCACCACCGCGTCGCTTCCGGATACTCCTTCCACCGATCAAACCACTCCACCCAGTAGGTATCAATCTGTCTCCGCTTCTCCTCATCCTTGGAAAGCGGCAAGGCTTCCATCCGCTTGATCCGCTCCGCCATCCCATCGAAATACCGCCCATACCTCCCCAACCTCACCGACCCCGCCCGCCACGCAAATCCATCCCGCGCCAGCCACTCCAACTGCTCCCGCAAATCCGCCAGCGTATCATTAAACACCTTGTCACTCTCCTTTACCCCCAACCACCTCCGAAACTCCTCGTAGCAATTCGCACACCGCTCCAACTCCCTCCCATAATCCCGCGCCAAATCCAACACCCACCCCCGCGCCTTCTCACTCGCCTCCACAAACTCCTCCGCCGTCCTCGGCAACTCTCCCGTCAACTTCCGCAACGCCCCCTCCACCGCACCCCGCACCACTTGCTCATCCAATCCGACGCCTTGTCCACTCCCCAACGTCAACTTCGCAAACCCCGGCACCACCCCCTTCTTGATGAACCCCCGCAACATCGCCTCATGATCCAACCAAAATAACCGCACACACCCTCCCCGATGACTCTCCGCCGCCTCCGCCTCCTCTAAAAACGCCCGCGTCCCCACCGTCTCCCCCTCATCCACCAGCGCCGGAAACACCCCGTCCACCTCCCTCGGCAAATCCCCAAAACTCCAATACGTCCCCCCCGTCATCGCCCACTCCTCATTCGCCCGCTCCTCCCGCCGCTCCCGCAACAATCCCGCCAACCGATCCTTCAACTCCTGCACCTCCTCTGCAAAACCTAACTCCTTCCCCTTCTCATCCCGCACCCGATACCCCGCCTGCAAACACTTCGGCAAGCGATCCTCCTCAAACATCTCCCCATGAATTTCCACCCCGCACTCCTTCGTCAAAAACTCCCCCAGTGCCTCTAACAAGCCCTGCTGTGGCTCCCATCCCGACCACTCCTCCAAAAAACGACCCACCGTCTCCTTCATCGGCACAAACCGATTCCGCCATTCCTTCGGCAACGACCGAATCAACAACTCCACCCGCTCCTCCAACAAACCCGGCACCACCCAACTTCCCAGATAATTCGGAAAATACGGCAAATCTCGTAACTCAATCTCAAAAACTATCCCGTCATCCTCCGCCTCCACATCACACACATACTCCACCCGCCATTCCCTCTCCGCATGCACCACCACATCTGGAAACAGCTTCAACTCCTCCGCAATCCCCTCCTCCCACACCACATCCGACAAACGAATCATCAACTTCTCCCCATTCCCCTCCCTCCCCAAAAAGCTCAAAAACGCCTTCCGCGTCGCCACCTCCACCGGCACCCGCGAAAAATAAAAATCAAACGCATACTCCTCCATCCACAATCCCCCGACCCGCCGCAACTTCCGCTCCGCCGCCGCCAACTCCGCTCGCACCGCCGCCAACCTTTGCAACGGGAGCGTGGGCGTCCCGCCCGCTTGTCCAGCAAATAGACGCCCCTCCAAAATCGCCTCCCGCACAAACACCTCATGCGCCGCCTTCGGATTCACCCGCCCGTAAAACACCCGCCGGTTCCGCACCACCGGCAAGCCCCCCAACACCACATCCTCCTTTCCATAAACCGACCCCTGCACCTCATCCCACTCCGGCGAATGATACCGCTTCCGGCACAAATGCGGCGCCACCTCCTCCACCCACTGCGGATCCAACTCCGCCACCTTCCGCGCCCACAATCGCGTCGTCTCCACCAACTCAAACGCCAACAACCACTCCGGCCGCTTCTTCTGCTTGAACAAACCCGACCCCGGAAAAATCGCAAAATTCATCCCGCCCGGCGCCTTATACGCCTTCCCCTCCTTGTGCCACATCCCCACCGATCGCGGCATCCCCGCCAAAATCGAACAGTGAATCTCCTTGAATATCCCATCCCGCCTCTTCTTCTGCCCCTTCCCCTCCACCACCCGCATATCTGCCACTTTGGAAATCTCGATTCTGGAATCTGGATTCTGGCCTCTCCCCCAAAACTCCCGCCCAATCTCCGCCACCACCTGCTCCCACTCCATCACCCGACGGTAGTTGCAGTAGTGCTTCTGACACCACTTCCGCAACTGGTTCCGCCGAAACCGCCCTTTCTCATCCCGCAAATCCTTCAGCGAATTCCAAATGTTCAGCAGACTCACAAAATCCGACTTCGCATCGTGAAACTTCGCCTGCGCCTGATGCGCCGCTTCCTCTTTCCCTTCCGGACGCTCCCGCACATCCATCACCGACAACCCACCCACCACCACCAGAATCTCGTTCAACACACCCCGCTCCTCTGCCTCGATCAACATCCGCCCCAACCGCGGATCCAGCGGCATCTTCGCCAACCTCCACCCAATCTCCGAAAGCCCCGAGGAGCGCGGAGCACCAGCTCCGCCCCGCCTTTCCTCCACTGGGACCGCCGGTCTGTGACCGGCCCCACTCTCCGGACCGCGATCCCCCTTCAGCGGGGTCGCCCCACGACTCCTGCCCCTAGATTCCTTTCCACAGTCACCTCCCCCATCCCCGTCACCAACGCCCCCTCTAGTCTCTGGTCTCTGGTTTCTAGTTTCTCCCGTCGAAAGCGCATCCACCTCCTCCAAAGTCTTCATCCCCTCCCGAATCGCCTTCACGTTCGGTGGATCCACAAAGGGAAACTCCCCAATCTCCCCCAGCCCCAGCGACTTCATCTTCAGGATGACCCCTGCCAACGAACTCCGCCGAATCTCCGGATCCGTGAACTCCGCTGCGTCCTCCAAATCCCGCTCATCGTAAAGCTTCACACAAACTCCCTCCCGTACCCGACCACACCGACCTCGCCGCTGCCGCGCACTCGCCTGCGAAATCTGCTCAATCTGCAGCCGCTGAATCCCCCGCTGCGGTGCCCAACGACTCACCCGTGCCAAACCACTATCAATCACGTAGACAATTCCCGGAATCGTCAACGACGTCTCCGCCACATTCGTCGCCAACACCACTCGCCGCTTCCGACTCGGTGCAAACACCCGCTGCTGATCCGCCATCGAGAGCCGCGCAAACACCGGCAAGACCTCCGTATTTCGAAACCCCCGATCCTCCACCGCATTCGCCGCCTCCCGAATCTCCCGCTCCCCCGGCAAAAACACCAACACATCCCCGCCCGCATCATAATCATCCACCCACTCCACCCCTCGCACCACCTGATCCGCCAAATACTCGTTACTCAACGGCGGCAGAAAGTGATCCTCCACCGGAAACGTCCGCCCCTCCACCATCACCACCGGAACGGTAGCGCGTGGCGGCCCGCCGCGCCGCTCCTCAACTGGGACCGCCGGTCTTTGACCGGCCCCGCGCTCCGGACCGCGAACGGCCTCGCTCGCCCCACCAGTCCCCCCTCTCAATCCCCGTCCACCCTCATCTCCTCCATCCCCGTCACCAACACCCCCTGCTTCTCTTCTCGACTCTGGATTCTGGACTCTGGACTCTCCTGACGAAAAAAACTCCGCAAACCGCCCTGCATCCAAAGTCGCCGACGAAATCACCACCCGCAAATCCCGCCGCTTCGCCACCAGCTGCTTCAAAATCCCCAGCAGAAAATCAATGTTCAGCGACCGCTCATGCGCCTCATCAATAATGATCGTATGATACCGCTTCAACCGCCTGTCACTCTGCAGCTCCGCGAGCAGAATGCCATCGGTCATGAACTTCACCTGCGTCTCCTTCGAGGTCCGCTTATCAAACCGCACCTCGTGCCCCACCTCCTGCCCCGGCTGCACTCCCAACTCCTCCGCCACCCGCTTCGCCACACTCGTCGCCGCCAATCGCCGCGGCTGCGTGCAACCCACCAACCCCTTCTTTTCCTCCTCCAAAGCCAACTCGAGCGCCATCTTCGGCAACTGCGTCGTCTTCCCCGACCCCGTCTCCCCAACCACCACCACCACCTGAGCCTTCCGCATCGCCCCGATGATCTCCTCCCTCCGCCCCGAAACCGGCAACTCTGGATACGTAATCTTCATTCAATCATAGCCGACGCTTTCGACAGCAATCTCTCCCTTCAAACATCAGGCCAAGAATTTGTGCTTGAGATGGATTGTATCTCACCTTCCTGGCTCTTCAATAGAAGCCAACTGAGACAGTGATTCACTCGGCAAAAATCTCCCAGCCCTCATCTCCTATTCATCACGATCTGCTCGAATCGCAGTGGCAATCATCTCGCCATCGACGCTGTTGCAAACAAGCAATTCTTCCTCTTGGGAGTTTTCCTTCATTGCCAATCATTACAGAACCCGAACTCCCGAAATTCAATCCCAAGAACTCCTCCAGTCCAAATCACCTCAAGGCAAAACAAACGCTCCAGGGATTCCTTGGTCCAGAGTGGCCAACTTCGCCTCTAACCGTTCTGCCAATTTCAGCAAATGCGAATCTGTTGTTCTTTTGGCCCTTTGGCACCAGTCGTGCAGCGGCTCGGTGGAACTCACCTCGTCTCCGACAAAAACAGCCCTCTTCCCCAGAGTCTCCAACATCCCCCGCAACACCGTCACCGCTTGCTCCGCTCCGACCTGTCCCTGACTTTGGAGAATCGAAACCCTCACAAAACCCAACTCTGGGATTGCAGAGGTCAGGAGTTTGTCTCGCCTGCTCTTTTTGCGTGCAGCGATCCAATTCACAACCCGCTCGTGATGCTCATGATCTTCCCAACCCCAAGCAACCAGCACATTCACATCCAACAAATAATTCATGGGAAATCAGCCAACATCTCCTTCACATCCTCACCAGTCAGAGTCGCCTTTTTCCCTTTCGTTGAGAAAACCAACGCCTTTGTCTTGGAACATTTCACCAACTCCACCGTTTCTTGCCCTCCCACCGGAAGCGTCCTCCGTCTGATAAACTCAGACACCGTCAACTTTTCTCTTTTCGCTGCCTCCCGGATCTTTCGCGCCTCGATTTCATTCACCTTGAAACTCATTGTCGCCATGGTAATACCGTATTACCAGCGAGTGAACTGAGCAAGGAATTACTCCCTGTTTGAACTTTCCTTAAAACGATGCCCACCCTCACCTACCAACGCACCATTGAAGCCCCTCCCAAAGTCGTCTTCGACCTCTGCCGCTCCATCGACTTCCACGTCCAAGCTGCTCAATCCATCAAAGCCCGCGCCGTCGCCCACCGCACCTGCGGTCTCGCTGAACTCAACGACAAAACCACCTACTCCGCCTCCTTCTTCGGTTCCCGCTTCAAACTCACCACCCAAATCACCCGATTCGAATCCCCGCAAATCTTACACGACGAAATGGCCCAAGGCCTCTTCCACAGATTCTCCCACCACTACATCATCACCGAATCACCCGACGGAACCCTCCTCGAAGACGACTTCACCTTCCAAGCTCCCTTAGGACCCTTGGGCCGCCTCTTCGAACAACTCCTCCTCACCAAAGCCCTCGCTCGAGCTCAAAACGAACGCCTCGATGCCATCAAATCGGAGGCCGAAAATCAGACCTCCCTCGCCTGATTCATATTTTTCAGTATTTTCTGAAAATAAGCATTGAGTCCTGACCCAACGCTGTTTAAAACAGCTCCCTGATGAACGACCAAACCATCGTCATCCCCGGCGGAAGCGGCTTTCTCGGTCGCACCCTTGCCAACTTCTTCCACCAACAAGGCGCCCGGGTCATGATTCTCTCCCGCACCCCCCAAACCATTCCCCACGCCACCGTTCTCACCTGGGACGCACGCACCCTCGGCCCCTGGACCGAAGCTCTTGAAGGGGCCACCGCTATCATCAATCTCGCCGGGCGCTCGGTCAACTGCCGCTACCATGCCGCCAACCGCAAACTCATGATGGAGAGCAGAACCCTCTCCACCGCTATCATCGGCCAGGTCATCGCCCAATGCCAATCCCCTCCTCAAGTCTGGCTCAACTCCAGCACCGCCACCATCTACCGTCACCGCTACGACGCTCCCAATACCGAAAGCACCGGACTCTACGGCCCCGAAAAAGAGGCCAAGGATCACTTCTCCCTCCAAGTCGCCCACGCCTGGGAAGACGCCTTCACCGAAGCCTACCAAACCCACAAGCTTCCCCAAACACGTGGCATCCTCCTCCGAACCGCCATGGTCTTCGGTAACGAAACAGGCGGCGTCTACGAGACTCTTCGTAGATTAACCAAGCGCGGCCTCGGCGGCACGATGGGCCACGGACGCCAATTCGTCTCTTGGATCCACGAAGACGACTTCTGCCGTGCCATCCAGTGGCTCATCGAAAACCCCAGCGCCGAAGGCATCTACAACCTCACCGCCCCCAACCCCCTCACCAATCGCGAAATGACTGCTACCATGCGCAACGTTCTCAACGTCCCCTTCGGCCTCCCCGCCACCAAATGGATGCTCGAACTCGGCGCCTTCTTCCTCCGCACCGAAACCGAACTCATCCTCAAATCCCGCCGCGTCCTCCCAGAACGCCTCCTCAACGAAGGCTTCACCTTCAACTACCCTCACTTCCAAGCCGCCCTCGAATCCCTCGAAAGCCGCTGATCCTTTCTACTTCCGATTCCAGACCGTTTCCGCGATCACCCTCTGAAACTCCTTCACCACCTCCGCATACTCTGGCTTGGTCGCCAAATTCTCCCACTCCCCAGGATCCGTCTCCAAATCATACAGCTCATCCTCACCCCACCGAAACTCGGTAAAACGATACTTCTCCGTAATCACCCCCTTGCGCCCTCCCACACAAGACACATGCGCCAATCTATTCCACTCTCGCTTCGGATTCTCTAACAAAACACTCAAATCCGCACCGTGCAGCACCACTTCCTCTGGCTTCGCCACTCCAGCTAACGCCAACAAAGTCGGATACACATCAATATTCTGCACCACCCGCTCACAAACCTGCCCTCCGGCCATCCCCGGCGCCTTGATGATCAACGGACACCGCATCGAAACCCGGTAATCCTTGTTCTTCTGCCACAACCCGTGCTCCGAAAGATGATACCCATGATCACCCCACATCACGATGATTGTATCTTCATACTCCCACGACTCCTTCAGCGCCGCAATCACCTTTCCCATCTGCGCATCCGCATAAGTCGTGCAAGCCAGATACGCCCGCTTCAACTTCTTCGCTTCCTCATCGCTCACCCCCTCGTTCCAAAGATTCGAACTGATCGGCCGCTGGTCCTTCTTGTGAACCACCTTCTCCACTCCCTCCGGGACCGGAGCCAACTCCCCTGCATCATCCGCATACATATCGAAGTATTTCTTCGGAGCAATCCACGGCAAATGCGGAAGCGTAAACCCCGCACTAATCAAAAACGGCTTCTCCTTGTCCCGCTCCTCTAACAAAAAATCCACCACCGCCTCCGCCATCTCTCCGTCGTGCAGCTCATCGTCCTCACAATCGATTGCTAGATAAGCCAACGCCGCCGGACCGTTCTCCCCTCCAAGTAACTTCTCCAAATCCTTCGATACTCCACCCTTCTCCACCACCTTCTCCCGATGATGCTCCATCAAGCGATACACCTGCGGGTCGCCGTAAAACCGCCCCGGCACATCCCAAGCACCCCGATGAAACTTCGGCACATG
>JBCCZX010000010.1:0-33319 GCA_039186735.1 Verrucomicrobiota bacterium
CAGAAAATACAATTACGAGCGAAAAGAACACGGCTCCAACACTGAGAAACTTCCGGTCAGTGGCTCGTATGTGCTCGTTCAGTTGTCGGAATACTTCTATTTGAAAGTCTTCTTTTTCGAGTGACATGAATTATTTTAGCCCAACTTCAAAGATATGCCAGCGCAGGGTCAGACTGTCCAGAACGAGACGAACTAGTTATGCTAAACGCGTCTGGCATCATCATCTTGTTAGAGTTAGTTTTTACACAGAGTATTCCCCAGGAAGAAAGCAGTCGCCTTGTAGTCCTTGATTACGTCGTTGACTGAATTAGCGCCTTTCTGTGATACAAAATTCAATGAAAAACTACTTGATGAACTAACCGCTTCATCGATGTGGGTAAACCTAAATTGCACACTGTATGCTCCGTCAAGCAATCAATTGTCTGCATCGTGTTCGCCGTTAATTTTTACAACGGACGCCCGCGCCGCATATGCTCGGGTGAAAGTCGCATAACCTCGTCAAACGCGTCTTTATACGCCTCAACGCCCCAAATCCATGCCTCTAAAAATTGGTAGTTGGTCGTATAGTGCATCCAGATCAAATTATCCCATTCGTAGTTATTGCCTTTCCCCACAAGAGTGACCTTCGACCTAGTCTTGCCACTCGGTCGATTAGCCTTCACTTGGTAGCGCTTACCTTCAAATACAAATTCCGAGCCACGAGAAACAGCTGTTCGGTCTTTCATGAATTCCGAATACTCTGCTTCCGTGCATCCTACGAGAAGCGCGGCGTCATACTCAGACAAGGTCGAAGTGATGGCCGGCGCGACTCCGAATCGGCGTTGCCACTCAAGGGCAGTATCTACCAGTTGCTCTCGGAGGTTCATGATTTCTTTAGCAAGAACACTGAATGTCCAGGAGCCCGCGGAGTGTATCTCTCTAAGACGCCACCCTTTTTAATTCCCTTTGCTCCTTGTGGTCGATTCGAATGGGGCAACTAAATCGTAAAATCAAGAAACTACTCGCAAGCACAGAAAATTTTTTCCCATTTTTCTGAACAATCCCCCTCATAAAGTGCGTTAAAAACAGCACATGCGCGCCACACTCATACTCCTCCTGCTCGGCTCCCTCCTAAACGCCCAGCCCGCCCTCGACCTCTCCTCTCTCGGCCAATCCCTCGGCGGCTGGAACTCCAAGTCCGACCGCGCCGCCACCTACCAACGCTCCGGCTCCAAATACCGCACTTGGAAACCAGAAATCACCCCCATGCCCAACGGCGGCATCTTCCTCTCCGTCCGCATCGACCACCTCCGCGGCACCTTCGCCTCCGACGACCACGCCTCCCTCACCATCACCGTCGGCCCCCACGGCCAAATCGAAAACGCCTCCTCCTCCATGGCCTTCCAAGGCCGCAAAATCACCTCCGACGTCATCCGCCTCGGCGGCAAAGCCACCACCACCATCGCCCCCATCGACCAAGCCGCCAAAGTCGGCACCAACCTCCTCGCCGACCTCACCTCCAAACTCCTCCGCGAAAACGTTGTCGAACCCGGCCGCGTCTCCTTCCACGCCGTCATCCACCACAACTACAACCACCTCTGCCTCGCCCTCTCCGCACCCCGGCCCGCTCTCCCGGTCCCCTCCGACTCCCCCCAAAACCCCACCACCCCGCTCCAATTCCCCAACCAAAAATCCACCACCAAACACACCGGCCAAACCACCGCCCTCACCCCCACAAAATCCACCCCAAACCCATGACGCCCTTGCCACTCTCCATTTTCAGCGAATATTTTAACTTCACAAAACGTCACAGCAGAAACTCACCATGAAAACACTCCCGATTTCACTCACCCTAGGCACCCTCGTCGGCCTCTTTTTCACCTCCTGCACCCCCTACCAACAGCAAGGCGCAGGCGTCGGAGCCCTCGGAGGAGCCGTCGTCGGAGCCATCGCAGGTGACGATACCGAAGACGTCGTCACCGGAGCCGCCCTCGGTGCCGCTGCCGGTGCCGGAGTCGCGGCCTACCGCGAAAACCAAGCCAACAACAGCACTTACAACAGTGGCGGCAGTAGCTACACCCCTCCCGCCCCCGCTCGCACCCAACCCTCCCCCCAACCCATTCCCGCACCTCAATCCACTCCTCCCGTCACCAACTCCGCCAACTACCCCAGCGCCACCCCCGGCATCAAGCCTGGCACCGTTCTCTCACCTTACCCTCCCTACAACGTCATCGACGTCACCGGCTTCAAATCCGGTCAAAAAGCCGCTGACCCCTCCACCATTCCCGTCGACCCAGCCACCGGACGAGCCTACGTCGACCCCAGCACCGGCCTTCCCGACGTCAAACGCGCCAAAATCTTCCTCGTCCCCTGAAGACCAACTCCCCCTCGACAACTCCGCGCGACCTTCTTCGCTCTACTGCTCTTCCACCCGATAAAACGCCCGGCCTCCTGCCGGTGGCGAAGGATCAATAAAAGTATGGCTCATCCCACCTGAGAAAGCGGAACCCACCGTCGTCGGAAATCCGCTCAAATCCGTCCCCCGCTTCAAAACATAGCTCTTCGAAGGGCTCAGTGCTCCCACCTCTACCTCAAACTGGCTGCCCGTGTGCTCACAAGCAACAATCACCGGCTCGATCACCACAGCCAGCACCGTCTGAAACTCCGTCCCCACACCTCCCTCCCAGACCAAATCCCCATCCGTTAAACTCAACGCCGAACTGATCGAAAAAAGCGCCTCCGGATCCCTCAACAACCAACCAGAATTCCCCGCCGAAACAATATTCGACTCCGTCCCACTCATATCAAAAAATCGAATCCCAAGCCGACGCTCAAAATCACTCGCCTGCGACAAACCCAACTCCGCCCGCGTCGAAATCAGTTCTTGAAACGCAAATTGGCCAGGAAAAGGAGTCGCTTGCCCAGTCTGATCAACAACGCCCAACGACTTCGGTGAAATCGAAGCAATCGGCGTGAAGGTCGCCCAGTCCGCAGCAGTCGTTGGCACCGCATTCGTCGCGAAATAGCCAATCTCATACGTCGCAGCCGCAACCCCGCCACTCGACAAAATCTCTATCTGGGAATTCCCCGAAATCTCGACCTCCGCCCCCAACGCTTGCGCAGCACAGACAAACGCGACCCATCTGAGCCCCACGAATCTCATCGTCACTCAAGTGACCGCTTCCTCCGCACCATCAGCAGTCCACCCGCACCCAGCAAAAGCAGTCCCGAACTCGGTTCTGGAATCGTCTGAAATGCCGAACCTGGAAACTGCCACACGATATCGCTATCAGCCAAAGTCAACGCTGCCGGACCGGCCAACAACGACTCTGGGTCATTCAAAACCCATCCCGTATTCGCCGCCGACACAATGTTCGACTCTTGACCAGTGGAATCAAAAAATCGAATTCCCAACCGCCGCACATAGTCGCCCGCCGAGGTCAGCCCGATGTCCGCTCTCGTCGCGAATTCATCATCAAATGCAAACTGCCCCGGTAAGAAGGTCGGTGCACCCGTTTGGTCCACCACCCCAATATCCTTCGGTCCCACCCCGAGAATCGCCACAAACGTCCCCCAATCCGCAGGCGAAGAAGGAACCGCATCAGAGGCAAAATAACCAATCTCATACGTCGCAGCCGGATTACCCGCCCGGTCCGTAATCTCATTCAAGGAATTCCCGGAAATCGTGACCGCTGCCTGCAAGGTACCAGCGAGAACCAGCCAAACTGCTGCAAATGTAAGGTTTTTCATCCGCGTGTGTGTTAAGGAATCAACCTATCAAGGATTAAAATCCCCGTAAGGTTTATCCGGCTCTAGCCTTGTATTTGTTGAAGCAGAACGCGATAGAAAAATAGCAGTATTTGCCTCAATCACCGTAGAACCACTATCAACAAAGGGATTTCCGACCGATCTCCAGCTCGAACCGTCATAATTATACTGCCGCCACGACGTTCCCGACCAAAGATACACGTCGTCATCCTGATTGTTCCAACCATCCAAATTCTCAATCCCCTGCGCCCCCAAAGTCGACGCAATCGGATACCGATTCGAAGCAAATTTCAGCCCGGAGACCGTCACCGATGAAGATTGCACTTTCTCAGGAACTTCGCCTCGAATCCCAAGCGCAATCGCTGAAGTCTGCGATCGCAGCACAAACATCCCCTCGTCCGGAAAAACAACCGTCGGCCCCGCATCAGAAAAGGGATTTCCCGGCGTCTGCCAATACCCATTGAAATTGTATTCCTTCCACGAACCGCTCCAGAGATAAAACGAATCGTTCGGATGAATATCACCCTCAATCGATTGAAAAATCGTATCGAGCGTATTCGCTCTTCGAATCACCCCCATCTGCGCCGCAGGAAACGGCGAATCAGACCCAAGCGCCCCCCTCAAATCAAAATTCGTCGAAATTGTCACACCCCCGGAAGTATCATGCTCCAAAATCAAAAACCCCTCTTCGGCACCATTCTCATTCTCGAGATAAATCAAATGCGGAACCGCGGTGTAAGCTCCCGCCGCAAAGCTCGCCCCGGCAAAACTAAGTGACTGCCTTCCATCCGAAGTCGAAGCATTGCCATCCGGATCAGCATCAAAATCATCTTGAATCGTGGCCTGCCCCGAAAATTCCCTCTTGTTGAGAAACGTCACCGAAATTGCCGTCAACTGCGGCGCAGTCGCAGAAGGCGCAGCATCAATCATCACCTCCGTGAACCCAACCACCGCCTGCGCCCCAATTTGTTGAACCCCGACCAATCCCGCAAAAATAGCCCAGCCAGCACAACCACAAAACCTTCCGAACATTACATTGTAGTAACAATCCTACCCGGCACCCGCAATCAAAATCTACGCCTCGCCCCGCTCTTCCCGTTCAAGCTCAACCCGATCCGCATAATTCCGCGCCTTCACCTTCCGGTTCCGCTTCCCCCACCGCTCCACTGCCATCTGCCGCTTCTTCTGCCGCCGCTTCAACTCCGCAATCTCCTCTTCCAAATTCAAATAACTCTCATACCGCGCCGGATCCAACTCCCCCGCCTCCACCGCTGCCACAATCGCACACCCCTCATCCCCCCGGTGCCGGCAATCCCGGAACCGGCACCTCTCCGCCAACTCCTCAATATCCACAAAGCTCTCCCGCAAGGTCGCCTCATCCGTCCACATCTGCACCTCCCGGATCCCCGGATTATCGATCAACATCCCCCCGCCCGGCAACACCACCAACTCCCGCCAACTCGTCGTATGCCTCCCCTTCCCCGTCACCTCATTCACCTCCCCCGTCAACAAATCCTCCCGCCCAATCAACTGATTCACCAAAGTCGACTTCCCCACCCCCGAACTTCCTACCAGAGCCATCGTAACTCCCGCCGCCAAATACTCCTGCAACACCCCCAGCCCCGTCCCCTCCTGCGCACTCGCCCCTCGCACTTCAATCGCTGCATCCAACTCCCGCACCTCCGCCACCAACCCCTCCATCACCTCCCCCGAAACCAAATCCGCCTTGTTCACCAACACCACCCCCCGCGCCCCACTCCTCCCAATCAACGCCAAATACCGCTCCAACCGCCGCACATTGAAATCCGCCACCGCATCCGTCACCACCACCACCACATCCACATTCGCCGCAATCACCTGCTCCTCCGCAGAATTCCCCGGCTTCTTCCTCGAAAACGTCGTCCGCCGCACCAGCCGCGCCCGAATCACATGCTCATCATCCTCCCCCTGCCGCTCCACCGCCACCCAATCCCCCACCGCCGGCAACTCCGCATCCGTCTCAGCCTCATGCCAAACCTTCCCCCCCGTCACCACCTCCAACTCCTCACCCCCATCCAACAACGCCCGAAAATTAATCTTCGTCTCCTCCGCCAAACGCGCCGCCTCCCAACCCTTCCTCCGAAAGGCCCCAAACTGCTCCTCAAAAAACTCCCCCCATCCCAATTCCTCCAGCGTCATCTTGCTCTCATTCGATGTTCAATGGTGGACCTTCGATGTTCGATGTTCAAACTTTTCCCCGTGACCCTCGACCTCCCACCCGGACCCATCACCCTCCTCCCCGACAAATCCCTCCTCCTCGCCCACTCCCGCACCCTCATCCTCGCCGACACCCACTTCGGCAAATCCGCCGCCTTCCGCGCCCGCGGCCTCCCCGTCCCTGAAGGCGACACCGCCCGCGACCTCAGACGCATCGACGCCCTCTTCGAACAAACAAACGCCACCCACCTCGTCATCGCCGGCGATATCCTCCACGCCAAAGTCGGCTGCGCCCCCGAAATCCTCGAACAACTCCTTCCCTGGCTCGAAAAACGGCCCGTCACTCTCATCGAAGGCAATCACGATACCGCCTGTGGAAAACAACCTCTCGGACCCAACAACCCTCTCCTCCCAGAAATCACTATCGACGGCTTCCACATCCTCCACAACCCCGACGAAGTCCTCGACCAACCCGACGGCTTCCACCTCGGCGGCCACCTCCACCCCTCCGCCCGCATCAAAGACGGCACCGGCACCGGCTTTCGCACCGACGTCTTCTGGCTTCGTCACAACCAACTCATCCTCCCCGCCTTCGGCTCCTTCACCGGCGGCCAAAACTACCCCTTCAACCACCAATCCCACCGCCTCTTCACCCCCCTCAACAACCGCGTCGTCGAACTCCCCTCCACCCTCTGGTAAATGATCTGTGAATTCCTGCGAATTTTTGCCAATAAAGCTTCGTGAAAAACTCGCTTGTCAATTGCTCGCGCAAAATGGGAGCCGCAGGCCCTTTCACAATTCTCCTCCTTCTCTGCACGTTCCTGTCCGCGCAGACAGCCATCCGCTACAAACCCGTCGACACCGGAATCCCCGCCGACGAAATCATCACTGCAGCCATCAACGACAAGGGCCAAATTGCCTACACGACCGCTCCAGACTCGCCCAACGGACTTCAGATTCTCCTCTATCTTCCCGAAGATGATTACAACCTCTCCGCAGGCACTCACGTTCTAAAAGGCAACGATCCCAACTATCGCATCTACCGTCTGATACAACTGACTAATTCCGGCGAACTGATCGGCGAACTTTGGGGTTCGGGTCGACCCAATATGTTTTACGCAACTAGGAACCGAACTATCATCAACCTTGGTGATATCCAGCCACTCAATCTAAGCGAAGACGGCATCGTTTATGGCATACGACAGATCCAAGGGAATGACTCCGAAATCGTTGCCTTCGACACCAACCAAGGCTTGGTCACCAACACACAAAGCACATTTGAGGCCGCTCCACATACTGGCTTCAACAGCGTGTTCCATTCGATTCTAGACGCCAATAGCAATGGCACTTTTCTCTCAGGTCGCATCGGATTCACCTTCGGACGGGCCTTTCCACAAGACCGAACCGACGACCCTTTCACTTTTGCGTTTGATCGAAGTCCCCTCATCGTGCCTGGCTTCTCAGATTCGTTCGGTATCGTCCCACCCGTTCCTATACCTTTTACAGGATTTCCAGAAGTTGATCTCGAAGCATTCTCAAATCAACTCCCGCTCGAAATAAACGATAAGGGACAAATCACTGGCACCCAATCAAGCCCCGTCGATGGCTCGAACGGCTTCATCTATCTCCCCACTGCTGACTACGGCCTGCCCGCTGGCGTTACTCTGATCCCCGATTTTGGTTTCTTTCAGCCCTTCGATTTCACCGAGAGCGGCGACATCTTACTGAGTGGCCAGCAAGTCTGGCGCGATGGCGAAGTCTTCTACCCCACCACCCGCCTCAACGGAACCGACACCGTCACTCAAGACACCATTAGAGACATCAACAACAACAGCGACGTTCTTCTCGAAGGCTCGTTCAACGGAGCCGCCAACACGCTCATCATCCTTGAAAATGATGTTAAAGTGACCGCCACCGTCACTGCAGAACCCCGCTTCGTCTCCCTCAACGAAACCTTCTATCTCACCGTCCAGATTCACAACACGTCCGACCGCGCCTTCGCCACCACTGGCGTCTGGACTCTTGGAATCGACGGCACCTCCTTCAACGGCCTCCTCCAACTCGACAACCCTCCCCCCGCCCCCTCTCTCGATCCCGGGGAAACCTTCACCATGGTCTTCCCCTTCCAAGCTACCCAACTCGGCAAAGTCCAATTCACCGTCGTCGCCGCCGGCTTCTTCCCCGATGGCACCCTCAACCTCACCGAAAGCATCACCACCGACGAAATCCAAGTCGGCAACGACCCCCTCACCATCCAACTCGAAGCCATCGCCGAATTCCCCGACAATTCCATCGCCCCGATCCAAAATATGGAAGTCTTCGAAGACCCCAACAACCCTGGCCAATTCATCGTCACCGACAGCCCCGAAGACAACAGCACCCCCTCCCCCATCCAACCCAAACTCAAAGTCACCCTCACCAACAACTGGGACAAGGATGTTCCCGTTAGTGCCGTTATCCAAGGTCTCGACCCAAGAGCTCGCGACCGGACCGCACTCGCCGGGCGCTTGAATGTCGACGAAAACTTTCCCCTCGATATCGGGAGCATCTCACCCGGCGAAAGTGTCGAAGAGGTCTTCGACCTCAACATCGTCGATGACGGACGCTTCGAATTCGACCTTCTCGTCACCTCAGTCGAAACAGGCACCACTGAACAATACATCTCATCCATCACCGGCGCTCCCATCGCGGTCGGTGATCCCTACCCAGTCCAGCTCGAACTAGAAGTCATCCGCACCCCTGTCATCACAAACAGCAACAACGGTGCCGCCTTCATCCAACCTGGCGGCTACCTCAGAGTCCTCGCCGCCGTCGACAATCTCACTACGAACTCCACCCTCGAGTTTTACGGCATCAAAGCCAAAAAATCCCTCAACGCCTTCGGCTGCACCCTCACCAGCGAAGACGGCAATCTCAACGAACCGGCTTTCGCCCACACCCACACCGTTGATGCCGGATCCTCTGCCATTCTTTCCGGCATCATCCGTACCGATAAAGATGGCGCCCCCTCCGGCCTCATCGAATGGCAAGGCCTCGAAAATATCAAACTCATCGACGACCAAACCGGTGACGAAACCGACCTCACCATGGACGATGTCCTCGTCAAAACCACCGGCGCGAAAGTCACCGGCTGGGGCGGCGACCCCCTCGCTCTCCGCGTCATTCAGGACAATTCCCGACCCAGCGCCCCGGCGTTAAACACTCTGGAAATCGTTGCCATTCGCACCGGTCACTACAGCTACGGCGCCCTCATCGGCATGAGTCAATGGACCTACGATACCTTCGACGCTATCGGTGGCCTCGGTCGCCTCGCTGGCTACGTCTACGAAGACCCCGACCTGCTGGCCAACGCCATGGGCCAAGCCTCAAGAGCTGTCTGGGAAGCCGCTGGTCTCGTCGCCAACACCTGGTCCGAGATGACACCCGAACAGAAAGAAGAGTTCGTGCAATCCCTTGTTGGCGAGGTCGTTCGCCGCAGCGCACTCCTCGCCACTGGCCAATCTCCCATCGATGTAAACGACCTCAATGCCGCTGCCGAATACACACGCAACGCCACCTTCTTCCTCTTCGACGGCGTCACTCAAGCTTACGCCTCCGACGACCCCGCGCGAATCGCCGAAGTATGGGGCAACGTCTCCGGACACGTCGCCATGGAAGTCATCACCGCCGCAATTTCAGAAGTGAAATTCACCAAATATATCGATGGTGCCGAAGCCCTCAAACTCCTCGACAACACTCAGCTCGGTCCCGCCCTCAATGACCAAGAAGCCCTCCTCCGAAGCATCAAAAGTGGCCCTCTCAGTAAGCAGAAAGTTCTCGAGGCATTTGGACCCGGTCCTGAAGACGTCGATGCTTTTCAAAAAGTCTTCAAGGCTTTCGGCGTCAAAGGTTACGCCCGCGAACGCGCTCCCCTCTCCTATGAACTCATCAACCAACGCGGCGTCGCTATTTGGAAACCCGAGTCCATGAAACCCAAGGGCATCTCCGACATCGACCTCCTTCTCTTCGGCGAGCCAGTGCCAGTCTTGGCAGGTAGTGATGGCAACCCTGTGAATCTCAAAGCGATCACCGGGATTTTCTGGCCCGACACCGACGATGTTCTCCGCACCAGACTTGCTAACCAACCCCCCGAAGTCCTCGAAGCCTGCCTCGCCCGCGCCAAAAAACGCCGCAAGGAATTCTCCAAATACTTCCCCGAATTCCTCGACTGGAAAGACAACGGCATCCCCGTCAAACGCAACTACAAGGATAACGGCGTTCCCGACCCCGCAGGACAGGGCAACCCCACCCGCAACTTCGAGTTCGAATTCCTCCAACAGTCCAATGGACGCGAAATCTTCATCCCCAAAATGGCCGACGCTAACGGCAACCTCAAATTCATCTCCGGCGACATCGACTGGGTCCACTTCTCCTTCCTCGATGGCTCCCCCCTCGACTCCAAAACCGCCCGCCAACTCTACGACGTTCTCATGGACTGCTGCGGCCTCCAACACCCCGAAACCGTCACTTGGATCAATAAAGGACAATCCCTCTTCGAAACCAAAATCGACCAAATCGCCGACTATCTAACTGGCGAAAAAGCCCTCCTTGAAATCTCCGGCGAAGGCCCCCGCGCCGTTCGCATGAACCAGAAACTGACGAGATTCGCCGATGGGCGTAACGCCCGCAATCACCTCATCGTCTTCGATGATGGCATCGTCTCTCGCGAACGCTTTCTTCAGGCCAAGATTGAAACCGCCTTCCACAACCTTCGCTCCCGCACCCCTGCCCGCCTCTTCCCCCCCTTCCTTTGGGCCACCAAAAATCTCGACCCCGAAACCAACACCACCATCGGCAACGACGAATTCCTCTTCGATTCCCTCAGCGACGCCCTTCTTCTTCGCAACAACGCCGACGGCAACATCGAACAATTCGACGGACAAAACTGGGTCCCCTTCATCTCCACCTCCCCCGCTCCGAACAACGAAGGAGGACCCCGTCCCAACAACGAATCCTCCCTCACTCTCACCCCCACTTCCGGACTCACCGAAAACGTCTCCGCGGGTTCCACTACTCTTCCCGTAATGGACCTCCCCTCCCTCTGGCCCACCCAAATGGCCGGACGCGTCAACGCCTGGTTCGCACCCGGACAAACCCTCCTCATCGCCCCCGGCGAACCCTCCCAGGAAACCCACACCATCCTTTCCATCAATCCCATTACCCTCACTTCCCCCCTCGCTCACGATCACCCCGAAGACACCATCGTCGCCGTCCTTCCCTCCGGCCTGACCCTCTCTTCCCCCCAAAGCTCACTCATCACCACCATCAACGAAGGCGACTTCACCTCCCTCCTCTGGTCGACCCTCCCCGCCCGCCAATACCAACTCGAAGTCCAAAACGGCTCCTCCTGGTCCCCCCTCGGTGACCCCCTCTTCTCGGGCGACAACACCCTCGCCACCCCCGTCGCCAACTCCGAATACAACCCCAGCGCAAACTACCGCCTCACCGAAATCGGCCTCCTGCCCGAACCCCTCACCATCACCCAATTCTCCTTCTCCCCCTCAACCGGCAACGTCTCCCTCCAATGGGCCACCGAACCCGGGCAAACCTACCTCGTCGAAACCTCAACCGACCTCACCCCCAACTCCTGGACCCCCACCTCCGCACAACGCACCGCCACCACCAACCTCGACCAAATCACCATCCCCGTCGGCTCCCAACTCAACCAATTCTTTCGCATCAGCTCTCCCTCCTCCTCCAACCCCGACGCCATCAACATCATCTCCTTCTCAAAAAATACGAACGAGTCAAATGTCACAATTTCCTGGTCCACTAACCCCGGTGACACCTACCAAGTCTACCACTCCCCAAACAACCTCCTCGACTTCAACCCCATTGGCTCAGAAATTACCGCCTCCGGCTCCTCCGCTTCCCTCAACCTCCCCATCGAATCCTCCCTTGAAAAAGCCTTCTTCCAAATCCGCAAAGTCGCCCCCTAACCGCGCCGCACTCTTCCTCTGCGCTTCCCTCCTCACATCCTGCGGACTCCCCCCCCACCAATCGAACTCTCTCGATCCCTCAACCTCCAGCTTCCGCACCAGCGATAGCAAACACCTCTCCCTCCGCCACTGGAACCACCAACAAAAACCCGACACCATCATCCTCGCCCTCCATGGCATCGCCGGCGCCGCACAAGACTTCAACTCACTCGGCCAACAACTCCCCTCCCGCACCGCCCTCTACGCCCTCAACATCCGCGGCCTCGGCTACGATCCCGACGTCCCCAACCGCGGCGACCTCACCGACCCCCAACTCTGGTTCCGCGACCTCGCCGAATTCCACCAAATCATGACCGAACGCTTCCCCCACGCCCGCACCGTCTGGCTCGGCGAATCCATGGGCGCCATCATCGCCGTCCACACCGCCGCCAAAACCTCCGCCAAACCCGACCACCTCATTCTCTCCTCCCCAGTCACCTCCATCTCCTCCATCCCACCCTTCCAACGCGAATCCCTCCAACTCCTCGCCCGCATCACCCCCCGCTTCCGCCTCGACCTCTCCTCTCTCTCCAACGGCAGCTTTCAAGCCACCACCTCCTCCAACCACTTCGAACAAACCAACAAGAACCCCTGGTTCATCGAAAAATACACCCTCCGCTTCATGAACCAACTCGGCCTCCTCGCCGAAGCCATGCCCAACCAAGCCTCCAAAATTCACACCCCCACCCTCATCCTTTTCGCCGGTCAAGACCCCCTCGTCACCCAAGCCAACATCCTCACTTTCGCCCAACAATTTCCATCAACACCGACTATCCATAAATTCGAACAATCTCACCATCTTCTCTTCTACGATCAACAAAAACAAGAAGTGATCACCACCATCTCCCACTGGCTTCAAAAGAAATAGCCCATCGTTTCACACAATCAACCTTGCCTTTCCTCGCACAAATCGCTTTACCTACCAGCAATCATTTTTGGGGAAGAATGATCGCACCAACCGAGTAGAGGCTCGTCTCAACCTCTCCCACCCGCGGCGGCGCGATTTTTTTTCACTATTTTGAAAATCGACCGAAAAAATTTCGGTCAGCGCCATAACTGCCATGAAATCGCCGCGTGCCTCCTCATCCACCACCAAGTTCACTCAACTCCTCCTCTCTGCCTTGGTGACTCTAACCGGACACCTCAGTGCCGCCCTCAGTCGCACCATCGACTCCATCGACATCGCCAACCCCTTCTACATCATCGATGCCGACGCCACCAACCTCTCTCGCGACTTTCAAGGCTTCGACACCGAATTCGATATCACCATTCAAAACACCGCTGCCGGGGACCCCTTTCACATCTTCACTCAATACCGCGTCGCCTACCAACTCATGGCCGAAAATGGTGGCTCGCCAATTCCCGTCACCCTCTCCGGAGGCAGCACCATCGCCTTCACCAGCGCTCAATCCGTCTTCTTGAACACCGGCATCGATAGCTCCCAATTCACCCTCGAAGGCCTCGCCATCCCCCAAGACCCCCTCGACACCAAAGAACAATACTTCATCCAAGCCCAACTCCAAAGCGCCTCCACTATCGGAACCGTCACCTGGACCAATGTCGCCGACCCCGGAGCCACAGATTCCTCAACCCCCACCATCTGCTTCGAATTCAACAACACCACCAGCGGCGACCTCGCCTACAACATCGAAACCATTCCCTTCAACCTCAACTGGACCAAAACCCACGCCCTCGCCACCGACACCACCGACGACGGCTTCGGCGTCAACATCTTCGTCTACGCCATGCGCTACGACGAATTCAACTCTCCCCTCTCCTCCATCACTGCCGAAGTCACCGTCGACTTCGACCTCATCGAACAAAGCTCAGGCACCTCCATCACCCTCGAAAACGACGGCATCTTTACCAAAACCGCCACCGCAAATTCTCACGACGATTCCGGCGGCACCAACCTTCCCACCTTCTTTGGCCCCAACTTCTTCGGATTCGACGTCAACGAACAAATCGTCCCCCTCTCCCAACTCGACTCCGTCAACGAAACCTACATCCTCCGCGCCACCGTCCGCCACACCGAGAACGCCTTCGGCACCCAGGAAATCAGCGCCATCTGCGAAATCCCCGCCCAACAACTCCTCCACTTCAACGGCAACCTCGACTTCGATCCCAGCCTCGCCGCCATCGTCAATCAATTCAGCAACACCCCCTCTCCCGCCAGCACCACCGCAACCTACGTCAACACCACCATCCAAGTCCCCGCCGATGGCGGCACCCTCGTCACCCGCAACGACGTCTCCTTCGGCACCGACAACAACCTCAACGTCCGCCTCTACCCCAATGGCGACATGGACCTCACCAACGGCACCGAAACCGCCTACCCCACCGGCTCCCCCGCCACCGTCTCACCCATCTGCCTCGCCAATCCGGAAGTCACTTTTGGCCCCGTCACCCTCGGAACCTTCGGTGCCCGCGCCAACGGACTCACCGTCAGCCTCCCTCAAGGAGCAACCTTCTTCAAAGACACCATCGTCAATACCTTTCTCGGCGCCACCACCATCGACGACTCCCAAATCGTCACTCTCGATGACCAACTCTGCTGGACCTCTACTCTAAATCTCACCAGCGAATTCACCCCGAACTCCGCGATTGCCGACGAATCCCACCCCATCCTCTTCCAGACTTCCGAACTCAATCTCGGTATCAACGGCGGCCTGGAATTTAGCATCTCCAGCGCGACCTACGCGCACGAACCCTCCTACAATATCCTTCAAAACCTCCTCTCCCTCAGCCAACTCGATAACCCCGACATGGCCGTTCGCTGCTCGAACGACCGCTACTTCCTCAACATCGTCAACACCAGCTCCTCCCTCCTCTTCAGCACCGCCAACGATGGCACCGCCCGCTCCTCCGTTGATATCCAAATCGACCCCGACGACTTCCAAACTCACTTCCCCAAAAAATCCACTATCCAATACACCGACGTCACCGAAATCACTCTTCGCGACGGCCTCATCGCCTCAGGCGACGGAGCCGTAATGAAAACCGTCGCTCCCATCGCCGTTTCCTACTACCGCGACTGCCTCGAGGACGACTGCCACGTCGAACTGGCCACCGTCACCTGCGACACCATCGACGGCAACCTCTACTTCACCCCCGGCGGCGGACTCCACGCCTTCGGCGACCCCAACGGCATCAACAGCGGCGCCGGCCACGTCCTCGAATGGGGCAAACGAGACGCCTCCGACTACTCCCACCGCACCGACAAATTCAACGAAGGCAACTACTACATGCCAGGCTATCAACTCTACGCCACCGACAACGCCCTCCTCAACAACGGCGTCTACCAAGCCACTGCCGGCGACAACGCCGCCTCCGCCCTCCTCCTCTCCGCCTTCAACCGCGACCCCTTCGGCGATCCCGACCTCCACATCGCCACCGAACCGGAATACGACAACGGCAACGGCGACTTCGCCGGCCTCACCTTCGAAGTCCAAACCTCCAACTTCCAAGGCGCCTCTCGCCTCGCCGACAACACCACCGACTACCCCTACGACCTCCTCGAAGACCAAGATGGCTCCCTCGACGGCAACGAAGGCTCCAAATACTACATCCGCGAAGGCGGCGTCAGCGGTCGCCAAATCGGCACCGACGGCACCTACCCCAACAACCTCAAACTCTACGGCTTCGAATGCGAAATCGTCCGCTTCCAATTCTCCTTCCTCGACAGCAACAACGAAGAAGACGGCTGCGAAAGCTGGGTCGACGGCGCCATCGCCGTCGGCGGTCCCCCCACCTCCAACTACTCCGACTGGATCCAAGCCTTCTTCAGCCTCCGCTTCGACTGCCTCGGCCAACCCGGCGAAATGACCCCCGACCTCTCCGATGCCGACGACAAAGCCCTCACCTACTGGACCTCCACCTTCGACCTCAAAGCCATGGAGTTCGACACCTTCGAAACCAACCCCGGCGCCTGCCCGAAAAACTACGGCGGCAACCTCGCCGTCGGCGCCACCCTCCGCGCCTCCCACGTCCCCCAAACCCTCTCCGGAACCCTCGCCTTCCAACCCAACGGCAACCTCACCACCCTCGCCGACGTCATCGGCGGCACCGCCTCCATCGACTCCCAACTCCGCCTCCCCGCCTCCATCGCCCTCAGTGGTCCCAACAAAGACTACAACCTCGTCACCACCACCAAACTCCGCTTCAACAACCCCCTCGAATCCGGCGCACCTCCTCACGGCGACGGCATCGTCACCTTCGCCGCCACCATCGACATCCCCTACTTCAAAGACCTCGAAGTCCAGGCCCTCACCACCTCCACCACCAACGACGACCCCGCCAACGACTCCGCCACCTTCTCCCTCACCCCCGGCTGGACCGAATCCAGCCAAACCTTCTTCAACAACGCCCAATTCGACCCCAACCACCGTTCCTTCCCTCCCTCAGGCATCACCTACACCGAATACAAAACCCCCACCGATGCCACCAACGAAACCTACCTCATCAAAGCCACCCAAGACATGTTCGGCTTCATCCCCCTCTCCTACCCCCTCCTCTGGGACGACACCACCCGCCGCTTCGCATCCAGCACCCCACGCAAACAAGACATCTTCGTCGCCCAAATGGAACACAAAGTCGATTGGATGGACGCCAAGTTCACCAACATCTCCTTCGGCGCCACCTACGACGGCCTCCCCGAACTCAAACTCACCAACTTCCTCAACAACCAAATTGATGCCGCTGCCGACGCCATCTCCATGACCATCGGCAACGCCGCCAAAACCGCCATCGACACCGGCCTCGACGAACTCGACAAAATGCTCGAAGACGCCCTCTGCGAACTCATCAACCCCGTCGTCGACACCGCTGCCGGCACCCAGGGCTCCCCCGGACCCATCCGCCTCCTCTACCGCAGCTTCAACACCTTCTACCTCAACAACCCCGCCTCCGACTACGCCACCTTCCGCCAAGAAGTCAAAAACGCCCTCGACAACCCCAGCGACCTCCTCATCTCCACCATCCCCGAACTCAAAGCCCTCCAAGACCAACTCTGCCTCATCGCCGACACCGGGGGCGACGCCGCCAGCTTCATCACCCAAATCGAAGAAGCCCTCGAAGACATCATCAAAGGCATCGACGCCATCTCCATCGGCATCGATGGCGCCCAAGACTACACCGCAGACGTCTCCGTCCCCACCATCGGATAACTCGGCGACCTCAACGACCTCAAAGGCATCCTCTTCAAAAACGGCAGCAACGAACGCGAAATCATCCCCGCTCTCATCGACATCCTCCTCGTCGAACTCGTCGAACCCCAAGTCCGCGCCGTCCTCGAACCCCTCCTCGACAGTGGCACTTCCGCCCTCAACGACGAACTCAACGCCCTCCTCGAAGACATCGACCCCGCCCTCGACCAAATCAACGACGCCCTCACCGCCACCCGCGCATTCCTCGTCGAAGTCCACACCCAGGTCACCACCGCCGGCGCCATCGTGACCCAATTCACCACCATGATCAGCAACGCCAAATCCGGCCAGCTGCTCAACGACCTCCTCCGCCCCGTGACCACCGCCGCCTGGTCCCTCTTCCTCCAAATCGAACAAGCCCTCGGTATCGACCAGGCCCTCATCGCCCTCGAACCCTTCGCCGACTACGCAGATAGTATCTTCTCCAACTTCAACGAAGACCAATTCGTCCAACTCGTCAAAGATGAACTCAAGGACGCAATCCTCGGCTCCGACATCGTCACCCAAACCCAATACCTCCTCCGCCAAACCCTCTACGACATCTCCGACCAAGTCACCTCCGCCCTCCAATCCGTGCTCGCCCAAATGAGCACCGTCATGAAGGAAATCATCAACTCCGCCATCGGACCACTCGAAGAAGAAATCAACTCCCTCCTCGGCGACGTCTCCGACTACATGGGCTCCGGCGAAATCTCCGGCTACGCCGAATTCAACGGCGACTCCCTCCGCAAACTCCGCCTCGACGCCAAAATGCAATTCAAGGTGCCCGAGGACATGGCCCTCCACGTCTACCTCGAAATCCTCTCCTACTCCTCCGAAGACAACTTCGTCGAATCCGGCTGCGTCAAACCCGGCGAAAAAGTCGTCGAAGTCCGCATCGGCGCCCAAGACGTCTCCGTCGAATGGATCTCCGAATGCAAAATCAACCTCGAAGTCAAAATGTCTCTCAAAGACCGCGATGGCCCTGGCGGACTCCCCCCTCTCCCCATCGGCGTCGGCGGCAGCTTCGAACTCGCCGACGGTGAGATCGACTTCGAAGCCTTCAAACTTCTCGAGTTCGGTGCCACCATGGCCGTCGGCCTCGAAGAATGCTACCTCGGCGCCAAAGCCCGCGCCATCTTCTCCAACTACGAAGTCGCCGCTGCCCTCTTCTTTGGGCGAACGTGCACCCTCGAACCCCTCCTCTTTGTCGACCCCGATATTGGCGACGTCCTCACCGGCGGCGACAGCTTCACCGGCGCCTACGTCTACGGCGAAGTCTGGCTCCCCATCTCCGAACTCGTCCTCGGCATCCCTGCCTCTTGCCTCTTCCGCATCGATGCCGGTGTCGGCGCCGGCGCCTTCTTCTTCGTTCAAGGCGACCTCAACGACATCGATGCCAGCGACATCGTCATCGGAGGAAAAATCTTCCTCGGAGTCTCCGGCGAAGCCCTCTGCGTCGTCTCCATCAAAGGCGAAATCAAAATCATCCTCGCCTCCCAGGGCGGTGTCCTCCGCGGAGCCGGCACCGGCAAATTCTCTGCCAAAGTCGGCTGGTGCCCCTTCTGCATCAAATTCAGCAAATCCGTCAAACTCCTCTACGATGACGGCGACTGGTCCATGCAATAAGTCCCATTTAAAAACTCCACTTTTCTCGAAAATCACAAACTGAACTTCCGGTTATGAAAAAGATGACCTCACCACACGTCCTGAAAGCTCTCGCTCTCGCACTCCTCGCTTCCTTCTCCTCGCTTTTCGCGCAGAACCCCGATCCCCTCGTCTACACCGTCGGAAAAACCTTCGAAACCAACGGCGGCACCACCCTCCACAACTACATCCTCTGGCAACCTGGAGATGCCGCCACCACCTTCGGCAAACGCTTCGCCATCTACTCCAAAGACGGTGACGCCAACTCCCCCAACCCCTACTCCCGCCTCGGCATCCAATCCGTCCAATCCTCCCCCTCCGCCATCCAGGCCCTCCTCAAACTCGGCGCCCTCTTCGACGCCGACGGCGCCGGCCTCCCCGAACGCCTCGTCGCCCTCCAAGCCGAAGCCAATGCCACCCCCCTCCCCGCCGGATACGTCTACCCCACCACCATCAACCTCGATGTCGCCCAAGCCCTCGCCCAAATCATGACCGTCGCCGAAACCGACGCCGAAGTCCTCCAATCCCTCGTCTCCCTCGGTCGCGCCCACCCCGGCGTCCAAATGAGCCTCGGCCTCGGCTTCGCCATCGAAACCACCCCCGCATCCCTCATCACCTACGAAGTCCGCGAAATCGACAACGCCGACGCCGACCTCCGCGTCATCGGTCGCGTCACCCTCGATGCCGCCAACCCCCAACCCCTCGTTGCCCCCGACCCACCCCGCCAAGTCTTCCACACCAACGACCCCGACCTCCAACTCACCGCCTCCGCCAAAGACCACCTCACCGTCCTCACCCGCTGGGGCACCCCCACCACCCTCCGCGAAATCCTCCCCCACACCTACGGCTACAACCTCTACCGCGTTTCCAAAATCAACCTCGACAATATGGCCCTCCTACCCACCGACATCATGTCCGAACAAGATCTCTTCACCGCCGGCGGTGTCCGCGTCAACACCCTCCCCGCCATCGCCACCTCCCTCCTCACCGACGCCCAAGCCGCCAACCCCTCATTCCAAGAAGGCGACTTCTTCTACGGCGACGACAACGACACCCCCGACCCCGGCTTCGTCGACGGCGAACAATTCTACTACTACGTCGCCGCTCGCGACATCGCCGGCCACGCCGGCCCCATCTCCCTCCCATCCCTCCTCATCACCGTCTGCGACCGCCTCCCCCCTCCCGCCCCCTCCATCACCTCCATCGAAAACGTCTTCGACATGGCCTCCGCCGACCCCCTCGCCGGCACCGGCACCCAACACCTCCGCGTCATCATCGAACAACTCCCCGACACCCCCGTCGACCAAACCGCCACCGAATACCGCATCTACCGCTGGCACTCCGCCACCGAATGGATGCGCCTCGGCGCCGACCCCAACAAAAACCACGTCGGCACCGTCGCCCACATCCCCGGCCAACAATACGTCCAATTCGATGACGACGACGCCACCGACACCGACACCGACGGCCCCGGCGGCCAAGACCCCAACAACCTCCTCCTCGGCTCGGATACCGGAGCTCCCGTAGTCAACAGCGAAACCGACTCCGCCATGGGTCAAACCTTCTGGTACACCGTCCGCGCCGTCGACACCTCCGCCTGCAACCCGAAAAACTACTCCGGCCACTCCGGCGCCCTCTACGGCGTCCCCCGCGACCGCGTCGGCCCCGAAAAACCAACCGGCTCCCTCATCAACTGCTTCTGCATCCCCCGCATCTCCCTCACCAACGAAGGCTCCTCCGTAGACCGCACACCCTACGGCCTCGACGACAACGACCCCGGCTTCGTCGTCCGCGTCACCCGCACCGACCAGGAAACCCGCAACCTCATCAAAAAAATCAAATCCTTCGACGTCGAATACGGCGTCATCGACAGCCAAACCAGCGCCGGCTTCATCGCCCAATTCTCCACCACCTACTACTACCAGGGCTTCGAAGAATTCGGTGACGTCGTCGTTCCCATCGCCGAAGAAGACGGCCGCCTAATCCGCGTCCGCTCCCGCCTCGGCGACGGCTCCGTCAGCGCATGGCGCACCATCAGCGCCCAAGGCCTCTCCCCCAAACCCGGCGAAATCATCCGCTACGACTTCCGCGCCTACGTCGACATCTGCTGCCCCATCCTCATCTCCTCCTCCTTCCTCCGCGACGAAAACGGCAAAATCGACGAACGCATCCTCGGACTCCTCCCCCCACCATCCCAAGACCCCGACTGCCCCTCTTGGATTGAAGTCCCTCCCGGCCGCACCCCTCCCGGCCACTCCCCCGTCGGCCCTGATGACTCCATCACTGGCGTCTGCGGAAACATCTACCTCGGCAGCGGCGTCCGCGAAGTCCGCGTCTACCGCCGCGTCAGCGGCTCCTCCGACTTCCAACTCATCTCCCGCCAAGCCAGCGAAACCGACTTCGGCACTGTCTACACCTGGAAAGAAGCGGCCCCCACCCTCGTCAACGGCGTCACCGCCTGCTACTACGCCCAAGTCTTCGACGAACACGGCAACGGCTCTGCCCTCGTCCGCATCGGCTGCGTCACCGTCCAAAACGAAGACCTCGGCGTCCCCATGCTCATGGACCCCGTCGATCTCGACCCCTCCGGCAACCTCCCCGCCGTCCAACTCTCCTGGTTCTGTGACCCCGTCGGCGTCGAACGCTTCGAAGTCTGGGCCGCTGCCAAAGAAGGATCCGACCCCGGTATCGACTCCACCCAACTCAGCCCCCCCGTCGCCATCGACTCCAACCCCACCCTCACCGACGAAAACAACAACCAACTCACCTTCACCGTCTACCGCACCAACTCCCTCGCCTCCGGCTTTGGCAACAACGGTGAATTCTCCCTCAACCTCACCGTTCCCGCCGACAAAAAAATCTACTACGTCATCCGTGCCATCGGACCTCAAGTTCCCGACATCGTCTCCGGTGATTACGAATTCACCACCGGCGACTTCTCTAACATCGTCTCCGACAAATGGGTTCAACCCGACTCCGGCCCCCAAAACGTCATCCCATGGCCCGACCGCCCCCTCCCCGGCATTGCCGACATCAACGTCCCCGTCATCAAATACATCCCCGGTGAAGGCCCCTACTACGCCTACCCCATCCCTCCCTCCGCCATGAACGACATGGGCGCCTCCTCCGCCATCCTCGTTGGCATCTTCCCCGCCATCTTCGGAAAAGAACAAGTCTACGAAGCCAACTTCCCCAGCGACCGCAACCCCATCGAATGGCTCTTCAAATACCGCAAACAAAACACCGAAGAAGTCACCTCCAGCGACCTCGAACCCATCAACTCCTTCGTCGTCTATCGCTACCAGGTTCCCTCCCCACGCTTCCCCAACGCCCAACCCAACCTCGTCCAAGTGACCCCCCTCATCGACCGCATCGCCTACGAAACCCGATCCAGCAGCAACCAAAAT
Source organism: Verrucomicrobiota bacterium (assembly GCA_039186735.1). GTDB lineage: Bacteria > Verrucomicrobiota > Verrucomicrobiia > Verrucomicrobiales > Akkermansiaceae > Roseibacillus. Next base: position 22,198 of record JBCCZX010000010.1, read on the forward strand.
GGAAACAACTTCAACTACTTCGCTGCCCAAGACCCCTTCTTCATCTTCGCCTCCTTCGACCAATCCTTCCCCGCTCCCATGCCCGTCCCCCTCGCCGGAAACTACTCCCGCGATCCAGCCACCTTCACCATCGGAACAGCCGGACCCTCCTCTCCCCCCTACCTCCAAATCGATGGCTCCAATAACCCCGAAGGCTTCGAACTCGACTCCACCATGTGGGTCAAAGACACCATCCCCGCCTCCAGCGGCGCAAACTACCAATACCTCCTCGTCCACTTCACCGACCGCGGCGAAATCGAACGCATCATCCCCACCAACGTCGTCTCCCAACCCTAACCTCCAACTCTCCACCGAACCATGAACAAGTCCATCAGCGCACTCAACGCCGCCCTCCTCCTCTCTGCAGCGACTCTGCAAGCCGCTCCTTCCACCCCTCTTCCTAACGAGTGGTTCGTCCCCCTCGAAAACTCCAACGGCTACGCCCTCGTCGACACCATCTCCGGCCAAGTCCGCTTCCACGAATTCGACTTCGCTGGCAACCTCACCGAAATCGGACCCATCGAAACCAACCTCGCCAACATCACCGGCCTCACCTCCGGCTTCGTCGAAAGCGGCACCGAACACGTCGTCCTCTCCTCCACCAGCGCCAACCGCGTTTCCATCGTCGGACCCAGCGGCGCTCCCCCCACCTTCCTCTTCCCCGCCGAACCCGGACCCGAAAACGCCTTCCTCCTCACCAACACCGGCGACCCCGGCAACCCCCTCCTCATCAGCTCCCTCCTCGGCTTCGGCGGCAGTGGCCTCGAACTCATCGACAACCCCCTCACCTCACAAAACCAACTCGACCTCATCAGCCCCCTTTCACCCATCACCTCCATCCAACCCCTCCGCGACCCCGTCACCGGCGACCACCGCGGCGTCTCTCAATACGACATCGGGCCCGCCGGCACGGTCCTCGAACTCTTCCGCGACGGCACCAGCATCAACGGCTCCGTCAAACTCGACAACTTCACCAACGGCGGCATCCTCACCACCGAAGTCGTCGGCGCCGATGGCCGCATCTGCACCATCTCCTACGTCCCCGGCCAGACCGTCACCGAAGTCTTCACCCACTCCTTCGGCGGCTTCGCCGAAAACCTCGTCCCCTCCCAACCCATCCCCTTCCCCATCGGCTCCATCGCCCCCATCCCCTACGGCGGCATCCCCAACGCCCCAGACGGCATCCTCATCACCTCCCAAGACGGTACCACCGCCGTCTACGCCCAAGTCATCCCCGACCTCCCACTCCCCACCTTCTTCACATTCAGCATCATCGAAACCTTCTCCCCCTCCGGGCCCGACGTATTCAACGCCCTCCTCCCCGTCCCCGGTCGCGGCTTCGTCGCCTTCCAAGGAGAACCCGGCAACCGCCTGAGCACCAACTGGCGCTACTTCCGCAACACCGGCTCCGGCTGGACAGACATCAGCAGCAGCGCCCTCAGCCCCTGGGCCGTCCCCTCCCTCGACTTCGCCACCCTCTTCTGGTTCGACTCCACCCCCCTCGTCGACCCCATGGCCGAACTCCTCAAACTCGAAATCGTTCCCGACTGGACCCTCGGCGGCGGCTCCCTCCCCGCCAGCCTCGCCACCCTCGAACGCGAAACCTTCCTCAACTCCGCCAGCGGCCTCGACTCCCCCACCGCCTACCCCGCCTCCTCACCCTCCGGCGCCACCTACGTCCTCGCCAGCCAATACCAGGAAAACGCCTCCGTCTCCGCCCTCGCCGATAACTTCACCCTCTCCCTCCCCTCCCTCGCCGTCTCTCCCGATTCCGACACCTACCCCGAAGCGGTCACCGTCAACCTCACCTTCAGCGAAGACACCGTCGAAGCCTTCTACCGCCGCTCCACCGACTCCACCTGGACCCCCTACACCACCCCCCTCACCATCGGCTACCCCACCCAAATCAGCTTCTACGCCCGCGACCTCGCCTCCGGAAAAGCCGGCCCCATCATCACCCGCAACTACGACTTCTCCGTCGACATCACTCTCATCGACTCCGACTTCGACGGCGTTCCCGACTTCGTCGAAGAAGACGAAGGCCTCGACCCCGCCGCCGGCGCCGACACCGACCTCGACTTCCAATCCGACCTCGAAGAAATCCTCGGCTGGGAAGTGACCCCCGGCAACTACTCAACCACCGACCCCAACGACCCCAACAGCAACATCGACGCCGCAGACCGCAACCCACCCTACCTCGGCGAAGGCTTCTTTCTCTACGCCCAAGCCTACGACGACAGCAGTAACCCCGCCTTCCCCTTCAACGACGGCGGCACCGCGCTCACTCCTCTCCCCGACCCAACTGACCCCGGCTTCGACGCCGCCGTCGCCCAACAAGCCATCGACCGCTCCGACGACACCCCCGGCACCAACATCTTCGCTGCCGACATGCGCTCCACCCTCCTCGCCACCGGCGAAGTCGACACCATCTCCTCCGGTCCCCTCACCGGCAACAACGCCGCCTACCTCGGCGTCGGTAGCAGCCTTCCCGACCGCGAATGGCTCATCCTCTCCACCCCGAAATACTTCGACCTCGGCACCACCCTCCCCGCCCCCCGCAACGGCCGCGAAACCTTCCGCGTCCTCCAAAACCCCGCCTTCGACCTCCCCACCATCGCCTTCGTCCCCACCGGAACCGACCGCGCAGCCGATGCCGCCGCCTGGATCGCCGCCGCCCGTGCCGCCTACTCCTCCTTCCAACCCGTCACCGCCATCACCCGCATCGACCCCATAGACACCGCCATCGCCGTTCTCGCCGAACAAGCCCTCTTCGACTCCCTCCAAACCCTCTCCCTCGAAGAACGCACCCTCCTCGGCGTCCCCGCAGAAATCGCCGAATTCACCCTCTTCGCCCTCCGCGACGGTGAAGAAGCCAAAACCCCCATCTCCCAAGACATGCTCGACGCCCTCGTCGCCAACGGCTGCGACTTCACCGCCATGCTCACCCTCCTCGACAGCAACGCTCGCGCCTCCGGCCCCATCCTCAGCCTCGCCGCCTCAATCTACGCACGTCACGTCGCCGTCTCCGACACCAACCCCCTCATGGCCCTCCCCCTCGATGCCTGGCGCTCCGTTCTCCGCAACGGCAACATTGCAGATCCCGCTCCCGGCGACCCCGCCCGCACCAACCCCTACTCCCCCATCTCATCAGCAAACATCACCACCTCCCAAACCGAGATGATCAACATCCTCGACCAAATTCCCGGCACCAAACGCCCCACCGAGCAATGGACCCTCATCATCGAAGCCCCCACGACTCCTGGCCACCGCTACGACTATCGGAGGACCTTCAACAACAACCTCGCCTGGCTCGTCGACGCCGGCGGCAACCGCTTCATCCTCGAACAAGGCCTTGGACTCAACCTCGGCTCCAGCTTCACCGTCACCGGATTCATCGACGTCAACCCCGTCACCGGTTTCGACACCATGGAAATCATCTCCATCGACATGGTCGTCACCCCAACCGCCACCGACACCGACTCCAATGCCAACTGCCTCGACGACGACTGGGAACTCTTCTTCTTCGGACAACTCGGAGCCGTCGGCACCTACGATGCCCACCCCGTCTCAGGCCACTCCTACCTTCAATACCACCTCTCCGGCACCGACCCCCGCTCCGGCAGCCTCAGTGAACCCATCTACACCCTCCTCCCCACCAACGTCGAAATCACCTGGCTCCCAACGTTCTCCGCCTACGACATCGAATTCGACTTCCCCGACGCCTACGTCAACTCCTTCACCTTCGACCTCCACTCCTCTGCAGACCTCGTCACCCCCTTCGCCGGCCCAGTTCAAAATGGCACCCTCACCAACCTGAGCCCCAACCGCTACGCCCTCCGCGCCACCGTCCTCGACTCCGCCGCCGACAAAAACTTCTTCCGCGTCGTCATGAGCAAAACCGCTCCCTAGCTCGCAACCCTCTCCGCTCACCTAAAAAGAAAACCCCCGGCTCCAGCCAGGGGTTTCTCATTTCAAAATCAATTCAATCGAACTCAGTAGGGCAACTCCGCAGCCTTCTTCGCACTCACAAACTGAATCTTGTGAGGCTCAACCGCCGCCGCAACCGCCTTCTCATCGAAATCGTCACTCGCGAGACACAACACAATATCGTTGTTCACAAACGCAGCAGTCACACCCTCCATCTTTTCCAAAGCCACCCGGGCCTTGTCAGTGGAAATCGCTCATCCCGCGCCGCTACCCTTGATCGAAACCACATAAGCCACCTCCGGCTTCACCAGCTCCGTCTCTTCAAAAGACACAAACTTCAACCTCTTCTTCTCAATCGCGGCCTTCACTTTGGCCTCCTCGAGAGTTTTCCCTTCCCCCATCAAGACCGTCGCTCTCTTTCCTGAGAGCAAAATCTTCTCTACCCCACTTTGACTCGACAAAGCCTCACGGGCTGCCTTCGTCGCTCCTCATCCTCCACCTGCAAAGGCCACCACATAGGCAGCGACCTTATCCTCCGCAGCAGCCTCAACTTTCGCAGCCCCACCCTCGCCGTGATGATCAGCAAACGCAGGCACCACGAAAAGACCGCCAACGGCCAACATCGCAATGATTGTCTTCAGTTTCATGATAAATTCCCCATGGGAACGACAAGAATCTACCAATCCTTTCCCTTTCCGCAATAGAACTTAAGAACTTCCGAGCCGTTTCTCGTCAAACCGCCCCAAATGCTCCGTAAAATCAGCATGCTCCCGCTCATAACCCTCGTGAAAAAGCGGTGAACTCACAATAAAATCCGCCGAGGCCGGATTCGTCGCCACCGGAATGTTCCACACCACCGCCACCCGCAACAACGCCCGCACATCCGGATCATGCGGCTGCGCTTCCAACGGATCCCAAAAGAAAATCAACGCATCCACCGCACCCTCCGAAATCGCCGCCCCCAACTGCAAATCACCCCCCAGCGGCCCACTCCGGTATCGCTCCACTGCCAACCCCAACTCCCGTTCCAAGATTCCCCCGGTCGTCCCCGTCGCACTCAACTCATGCTTCTCCAACTCCGCCCGCCACTTCTTCCCCCACCTCACCATCTCATCCTTTTTCCCATCATGAGCCACCAACGCAATCTTCATCCCTTCAACCCTCCCAAAACCACCTTCATCATCTCCCCAAAACCCTGCTCTCGCTCCTCACTCGACAAATGCTCTCCCGTCCGAATGTGATCACTCACCGTACACACCGCCAAACCTGCCGCCCCATACTCGGCACACACCCCATACAAACCCGCCGCCTCCATCTCCACCGCCAAGACCCCCATCTTCTCCATCCGATCAAACATCTCCGGCTGCGGCGTATAAAACAAATCCGCCGAAAACAATCCCCCCACCTTCACCGCAATCCCCTGCCGCTCCGCCGACTCCACCGCTGCTCGCGTCAATTCCCAATCCGCCACCGCCCCGAAATCATAACCCCCGAAACGCGCCCGGTTCACCCCACTATCCGTACTCGCCCCCATCCCCACAATAATATCATGCAACTGCACCTCCGGCCCAATCCCCCCGCAACTCCCCACCCGAATCAAATTCTTCACCCCATAATCCGAAATCAACTCCTTCGCATAAATCGACAACGACGGTATCCCCATCCCACTCCCCATCACCGAAACCCGCTTCCCCTCATACTGCCCCGTAAACCCCAACATATTCCGCACCCCCGTCACCTGCTCCGCCCCCTCCAAAAACGTCTCCGCAACAAACTTCGCCCGCAACGGATCACCCGGAAACAAAACCGTCTCCGCAAATGCCCCCTCCTCCGCTTCAATATGTGGCGTTGCCATACCCCTCTTTATCCCAAACCCAAAAAAATCCAACCCCTCCGAAGACCCCCCAAACCAAAAACCGAAAATACTTCGTGCCTTTGTCCCTCCCTGTGAGAGAAAAAAACGTGCTCCAAATCGTCTTCAACGAAATCTCCGCCGCCGAAATCTCCAACCTCCCCACCCTCGAACAACTCCAAATCTTCGACGAATTCAAAGTCACCCCAGACGACCTCGCCAACATCGACAACCCCGAAAAACAAGACGACCGCTTCGGCAAACTCACCCGCGACGACAAAACCCTCTACCGCTTCCGCTCCGGCGAACACCGCTTCTACTTCGAAGTCATCGACCGCAAAGTCATCGTCCACCGCATCCTCAACAAAGGCTCCTTCTCAGACTTCCTCTTCCGCACCAAACTCCCCAACCCCAACGAAGACGAAGCCCTCGCCGACTCCAAACACTTCTGGAACCTCATCGAAGAAGGCCGCCAATCCCGCTCAAACCTCTGAAGAAGACTCCACCCTCTCCAACATCGCACTCACCCACGTCGTCACCTGCCCCGGCATCACATAATTCTCGCGCTCGTAAAAATCCCGCACCGCCTTCGCCAAACCCGCACACTCCACCTCCGTTCCCGGAAACACCCGGGGATAATCCACCGCCACCAAATCCTGCTCAATCAAGTCTCTCAGCTGCAAGGTCATCGGATCATCCACCGTCCGGTAGGCAGGCTTCTGTTTCGGCTTGGAACGGCTCAGTCCAAGCGGCTTTGAATGAATGGAAGACATGAAGGGCGGCGAAAGCTGCAACACTTTTCATGCCAGATCAAGAAGCGCCTCTCAAAAGAACCGCCGCAAATGCGCCCTTTCCTCGCTCCAAATTCCCAAACTGAGAACTTTTCTAACGATTTCTAACGAAAATACCCACCCCCAGTATCCCCAACTCAACACCCTCCACCAGCCCTGCCTCGTCCTTCGAAGAGTTCAAAGTCACCCCGCAGGACCACAAAGTCCGCGCAGACAAAAACATCACGCCGAACGAAAAAATGGCGGCTACTCAACCGCCTTCACTCCCTCCAACAAAAAAATCGCATCCTGATAATCCCCGTTCGACGCCTCCTCGAAACAAATCAAATACGCATTCCGCCGTTCTCTCCCCATCAACTTCTTCACCGGAAAAACGCGCGCCGTATGCTCAATGGTCGCCCCCTTCGAAGCCCCCGGAATCGTCAACGAAGTGTAACGATGCGCCTCCAGATAAAGACCAAACCGCTCCGGCACCTCCTTCACCGTCACCGTCCGCTGCCCACCTGAAACCGGCGGCAAGATCCGCTGGTGCGCATCCGGCAAAGTCTCCGTCTCCGCATCCAACACCCCAATCTCCACCAACTTCCCATCCGGCAACACAAACCCAAACGGCGTCTCCCCCTTCGGCGAATACCGGGCCACCCCCGTCACCCGTACCGCCTCACCCTCCACCGGAACAAATTCACTCACCGCCACGGAATCCCCCATCACCGCCTCCCGCGTATTCAAATGCAAACCCCTCCCTCCCGCATCCAAATCCACCCCCAAGACCCGAAAAATATCCTGCAACCCCGGCTCATTCGAACCCTCCAACTTCTCCGTCCCCAATCCAAACACCCGCACCACCCCCTCCCCCGTCTTCAGATCCGCCCTGTAAACGCCCTTCCCTCTCCTTGGAGAGAAAAGAAGACTCATCCCACGATCATCAACCGTCACCGAAAACGCATCCCGATCCTCTCCCTCCAAAAACGCCTCCCCTCCAAAACCCTCCACCACCTCCGGCCTCGAAGGCAAATCCCCAACGGCACTCAACACCACCCACTCGTCTCCCTTCAAAAAACCAACCGCCAGAAACAAATAAACAGCCAGAAATTTCATCGCAAAAGCAAAACCTAAATCGCACCTGCGAGCCCCACCACAAAATCCTTCACCCTGCCAGCCACTTCAGGATCCCCGGCATTCCTCTCAATAATCTTCACAATCGCCGACCCCACCACCACGCCGTCCGACACACTCGCCACCATCGCCGCCTGCTCCGGCGTATTGATCCCAAATCCCACACACACCGGCGTCTCCGTATGCGCCTTGATCCGCGCCACCACATCCCCAATCGCATCCGATGGCGCCCCATGCGCACCCGTTACCCCAGTACGAGACAAAGCGTAGATAAACCCCTCCGATCGCTCCGCCAACATCTTCACCCGTCCCTCCGGCGTCGTCGGCGCAATCAACTGAATATGCCGCAACCCCCCTCCCTGCGCCAAATCCGCATTCCGCTCCGCCTCATCCGGCGGCAAATCCAACAACAAAATCCCATCCACCCCCGCCGCCCCCGCATCCTCATGAAACCGCTCATAACCATACGTAAACACCGGATTCAAATACGTGAACATCACCAACGGCGTCTCCCGCGTCTTCCGAAACTCCCGCACCAAATCCAACACCTTTGCCGTCGTTGCCCCCGCCTTCAACGCCCGGTCCGCCGCCATCTGATTCACAATCCCATCCGCCAGCGGATCCGAAAACGGCAACCCCAGCTCAATCACATCCGCCCCCGCCTCCGCCAAACCATGCATCACCTCCAACGACCGCTCCAAATCCGGATCCCCCCCGCAAACATAAGCCACAAACGCCTTCTTCCCCTCCTCCTTCAACCGCGCAAACGTCGCATCAATCCGATTCACTGCACCCACTCTGCCCCCCTCCCTGCCAGATTGCACCCGTTTTTCGATTGGCCCCAAAAAATTCAGGCATAACCTCCCCCCCACAACACTCACATCAACATGGAACAAGTCACCATCATCGGAACCGGCTCCGCCGGCTGGACCGCCGCCCTCTACACCTCCCGCGCCACCCTCAACCCCCGCATCCTCGCCGGTGAACAACCCGGCGGACTCCTCACCACCACCTCCGAAGTCGAAAACTTCCCCGGCTTCCCCGACGGCGTCGACGGCTTCGAACTCATGTCCAAAATGCAGCAACAAGCCGAAAAATTCGGCGCCCGCACTGAATACAAAGTCGCCCAATCCATCACCAAAACCGACGCCGGACACTTCGAAATCAAAATCAAAGACTCCGACGAAGTCATCGAATCCCAAACCGTCATCGTCGCCACCGGTGCCTCCCCCCGCCTCCTCGGCCTCGAAGGCGAACAAGAACTCTACGGCAAAGCCGGCGTCACCACCTGCGCCACCTGCGACGGCGCCTTCTACCGCGACATGCCCGTCGCCGTCATCGGCGGCGGCGACTCCGCTGCCGAAGAAGCCCTCTTCCTCACCCGCTTCGCCTCCAAAGTCTACCTCGTCCACCGCCGCGACGAACTCCGCGCCTCCAAAATCATGGCCGACCGTGCCCTCGCTCACGAAAAAATCGAACCCGTCTGGAACTCCGAACTCACCGCATATGTCCCCGGCGAAAACAACAAACTCGCCGGCGTGAAAATCAAAAACCGCCAAACCGGCGAAGAAGGCGAACTCGACGTCCGCGGCGCCTTCGTCGCCATCGGCCACGTCCCCAACAGCCAATTCCTCGGCGACCTCGTCGACACCAATGACGCCGGCTACATCCGAACCGAAGGTGAGCGCACCGCTACCAAAACCCCCGGTCTCTTTAGTGCCGGCGACGTCATGGACGACTACTACCGCCAAGCCATCACCGCCGCCGGCGAAGGCTGCAAAGCCGCCATCGAAGCCGAACGCTACCTCGCCGACCTCGAAGAATAACATGGTAGCGCGCCCTGGCCTCAGGGCGCACACCTTGTGATCCACACCGCACCCTTGCCAATTCCCCCCAAACCCCAATCGAACCACCCTTGCCAACTCCCCAACCCAACCCCTCCTGTGATCCCGGCTTCCGCCGCAAAAACCTCGACCACACAGTCCCCTTCACCACCGCCCGCGACCAGTCAGCCACATTCTTCATCACCATCAACACCAACCCTCCTGGCAAAAACCAACTCGCCCTCCCTCACATCTGGCCGCCCCTTCTCGAAACCATCATCCACCGCAATACGAACAATACCTGGCAGACCTCCATCGTCCTCGCCATGCCAGACCACCTTCACGCCCTCATCTCCTTCGAAGGAAACAACCACATGACCAAGGCCATCTCCGACTGGAAACGCTGGACCGCCCGCAACCTAAAAATCAATTGGCAACACGGCTTCTTTGATCACCGTCTCCGTAATAGCGAATCCGCCATCCAAAAACACAATTATATCCTTCAAAACCCCGTCCGCGCCAACCTCTGCAAAACCCCCAACGACTGGCCCTACCAATGGACAACTCTCACAGGCCGGTAGCGCTCCCTCTGACGCCAAAAAAACGCGCAGGTAGCGCGCCCTGGCTCAGGGCGCACACCTAAAGATTTCCCTCCATTCCTTGCCCCAATCCCCAACCTCCTCTCGCCTCTTCTCACCCCGCAAAAAGACCAAAAAGGACACCCCCCCAACAAAATGCCAGAACCCTGAGTAAACAGGACAAATCACCAAACCCGTAATCGGCGCAAAAGTCCGTCCCGTATCCTGAGTAACAGCTTCCATCGCTTTCTCCATCTCTGGGGTAATTTCTTCACCCGAAAATGCCCCATCACCATCAAGGTCAAACTTCTCTAAATTCCTCTTTAAACCAACCTCAGTGACCCAAACCAAGGACACCAAAAGTAGATAGCACGCAAGAGTCGCGGCAATACAAGATCCTCCCCAAATCCAAATTTCCCTCTTCCCTGAAGCAATGAGGACGATAACCAAAGCAACTGGAACAACCAAAAAGAGAATCCCAAACAGCGCACCAGGAGAACAAACGCACTCACACTTTCCTTATCGTTTTCCCTCCGCAGAAAGACCTGAAAATCTACCTCCCCATCATCCAATCCCCCATCCGCTTCACCCCATTCCCCGCGTTCTCAATCCAACGCGACCCCGTCTCCCCACCCTGCCCCGTTCCTCGCATAATCTTTCCCGAATTCCCCGTCGCCGCATCACCCTTCCTACTCAAAAACTGAAACCCCTTCCCTAAAACCCACCCCGTCCCCTGCAACACATACCCCGACCCCTTCACCAAATACCCCGTCCCCGTCCGCAGCGCCGTCCCCACCTTCCGCAAATTCTTCACCTCCTGCTTCTCCGCCGCCGTCAATGGCTCCCGCGACCACTTCGCCTCCCGCTCCTTGTGATACGCCATCGCCTGCATCGACTCCCCCGCCCGCTGATCCTGCCGCCGCGCCATCATCTGCTCCGCCCGCCCCCGGTGAAACTCCGCCATCTCCTCATGCGTCGACGCAAACAACTGCTCAA
>JBCCZX010000011.1:0-31226 GCA_039186735.1 Verrucomicrobiota bacterium
CCCTTGCCCCCATGGAAGTGCAAGAAATCGAAGTCCCCGTCTCCGTCCACCCCCGCATCGGTGAGCTGCCCTTCAGCCAACTGCCCTTCTGCATCGGCGGCCCTTTCAAGCCCTACACCTCCGGCTACGTCACTCTAAAGCCGAACACCCTCACCATCGAAGACATCACCATCGACACCCAAAACCAACAAGCCACCCTCGAAGTCCGCACCATCCGCGACCAAAGCTTCCAACTCCAAGGCAGCCCCCTCACCTCACCCCTCCAATGGACCAACCTCGGCAACCCTTTCGACGGAGCCGACCTCCCCTTCACCATCAACCAACCTATTCCTCAGGGGCAAAGTGAATACTTTTATCGCTTGGTCGAAAAGCCAGAGCAGCCCTAAGAGCCTAGAATCAATCCGTTTGTTTTTTGATTATGACAACCCATTCCTAGGAAGATCTATTGTCTAGGAATGTTCTGAAGAACCAATGGCAAACTCGTAGGACCTCTTCACGATTGATTGAATAGTCTCCAACTCCGCCTTGTTCCTCGGCGAGAAGAGCATCACCAAACCCTCAGGATATTGTCCTTGGGAAACGAGGTAGTGATTTTCACCCCAACCCTTTTGGACAACTTCCTGAGCATCATCAGGAGACAATTTCGCATGCATACTTCCACGATCGGGATCCGGATGGATGTGCGCGAATTCCCGGCCTATCATAAACGCTTCCAGATTAGCCTCGATACGATCCTCAATGACCAAAGCCCGGGAGCCCGGCACTGAAATGCCACTTGGTTGATTGAGCACACCCGACAAGGAAAAACACCACTCGTGAAGCCGCCTGATAACTTCCTGAGGTCCATGTTGGTCCAATTGGGAATGGGGTAAGCTCTGAGTCGTTTGAGGAGCTGACCCCTGACGATGGGGAAGCAGGAAAGGTTCACTCATTGTGGCCAATGGTTTTGACGTATTTGCAACAGCCAACTAAAGAATTCTGATTGGGGTCTATGGCTTCACACTGTAGTCGATCTCGATTGGTGTTGGACCCTCTGCTTCGCCAATGAGTTGTCTCATCTGTAAACGAAAACGCTCAACCTCATCTCGTTTCATCATCCAACGGCGAAAATCCCCTGGTGAAGTATTTTGATGGAGAACCGATTTGTAACCTCCGGGGGCTTCGATATCATAACGCACTGGGAATTGAAGCCACGTCCCCTGGAACTCTTCCGAAAGCATCCAATTCAAATAGAGCTTAGCAGCTGACTTGTTCTTCGCTTGGGTTGGAATTGCTCCTGTTTGGAACCAAGTCAAAAAGAAGTCCTTCTCTGGCAAGAGAAACTGAGTTTTCTGATCCGGAAAGGATTCAAAAGCCCAAAAGGTTGTGAAGCTTGCCGCATACCAACCTTTGTTGATAGCGACATAGGGCCACGCCGTTCCACGTACCCATTTTGGTTCGTTAGCAACCAGTTTCTCTAGGTAGTCCCATCCATACTGCTTCTTCAGGTGCCAAAACTGGTAAAGCACGGCATCATCATCGTGAGGATAAGTGAGAATAATCTTACCCTTCAAAGCTGGGTCAAGATAATCCAAGGCATCGCGGGGGAGCTTTTCATCACCCAAGACCTCGGGATTGACGTAGTTACTAAAAGTGACTCCATACAAGCTAGTCCAGTAGCCATTCGGATCTTTATGATCCGGAAAAACCTTCTCCCAGTTCTTCGGTTTATAAGCCTCAATCAAATTGCGGTCTTTGTAGTAGTCGAAGTCGTGCAATGTTTGGAACTGAATCACATCAGGCACATTCTCTTCACCACCTGCTTCACGTGCGTTGTCAAAACGCGGAGCGTGATTCAAGCTCACATCAACGGAGTGAGTCACTTCAATTTGTGGAAATCGCTTTTTGAATTTATCCAAATAATAATCAATCTGGTCTGGCTTATCACCTCCCGCGCGTAAAACGAACTTTCCGCCTTCTTCTATGGCAGCAGCGTAGATTTCGTCTAAAGATCTTGCTTCTACTTCAACGGGCGACGCACCAGCAGTTGCTGGTATTGTGCAGCTCAAAAGAAATGATAGAGCCCAGCTTCTCAGGAGATTCAATTTAACGTTCATGGTGAATTTTGGCTTTTAGGATTTGAACAACCGATGACCTGATTGATCAAAGATTGCAGTATACTTAGTATACCGCTTAAGATTTGGTCAACAGGGCACATTTTTGTGCCCAAGCATTTTTTAATCTCTCTATGAAACGTCCCGATTATAATGGCCCATGTCCTGTTGAACGGGTCATTGGTATCTTTGGCGGCAAGTGGAAACCTTCCATCCTCTACTACTTGGAAAAAAATGGGCCACTTAGATTCGGCGAACTGCGAAAAGTGATTCCGCAAGTGACACAAAGGATGCTCACACAGCAACTCCGTGAGCTTGAACGTGATGGCCTCGTTAAGCGGACTGACTATCGAGAAATGCCACCAAAAGTCGATTACCGACTAACCAGGCTCGGCGCAACTTTTCGGCCGATCGGCCATCAACTTGAGGAGTGGGGCGAAAACCATATGGGCAAGGTCGACAAATCGAGAAAGTCTTACGACAAGACGACCTGACGGAATATCAACGGGTTTGCTTCGATTCCGAAGTTAATCTCTGGCTGGTCAAAAGGCTTTCGCAACGCTTGTTGAAATTATCTTTGTTGGCGAAAGTCAATTCTTGGAGAGGCATGGATACCAGATTTCCGAAAGAAATGATTCCAAACACTTGCGAACGGCTGGAGTGGTAAGATTTTTAAGAGAATGGACCGGTGTCACGAGTGCAGCGCTTGCAAAACTGCTTCGGGCTCACGTTCAACAACCCGAAGAAGAGCCTTCGCTGGACCCTCGGGCTCTCTTCGACCTTGCTCCCAATTCTGCAAGGTCTTCACGCTCACACCAATCATCCTCGAAAACTCGACCTGTGTAAGTTCAAGTCGCTCTCGGAGAGCTTTCACATCGATTGTCGGCACCACCACCGTCTTGCGGTGTGGAATATTCTCGCCACGCATAATCGCACCCATCTGCTTGACGCTTTTCACGAGTTGCTGGAAGTCTTGTTCATTCATTGGTGTATCCTTGGATGAGTTCTTTGAGCAGCTTGGCTTGCGCTGCCGTCAGGTCCTCTTGTTGATTTTTGGGATAAGCAAAGAGCATGAAGGCAGTGTTCTCGTGCCAAAGGTAGTAAATGACCCGAATCCCACCACGTTTGCCTTTTCCTGATCCGGCCCAGCGAACCTTCCGTAAGCCGCCGGAACCCTTGATGAGGTCACCACGGTCTGGTCGCTCTAGAAGATACAACTGCAACTGGCGATGATCCTCCTTGCCCAGTAAGTCGTCGATTTGCTGGGAGTAAACCGACGACTCGATGAACTGGAGATTCACAGACTCAAAATACCCCAATGACGGAGTCCGTCAATGGCGTATTTGTTGGCAAAATACCGACTTCAGGGATGGTAGGGATGCCATGCCATCCGCAAATCTAGGGGGTAGTTCGGCTTCGACGAAGCCGCCATTCGCATCAGCCGCACGAAAGAGCGGACGGCAGCATCGTGCCGTCTTTACCCTCACCTCAAACCGCCCAGCTCTCCGCCAGCGTCGCCAGCACCGCTTTCTGCGCGTGCAAGCGGTTCTCGGCCTGCTGGAAAATCACTTCTGCGTGACCTTCCAGAACCTCTTCCGTGATTTCCTTTCCGCGGTAAGCCGGCAGACAGTGCAGAACGATGTGATCCTCGTCCGCGTGCTTCAACAACTCCGCGTTGACTTGGAAACCACCGAACTGCGCTTCCTTCTCTTCCTGGCCTTCCTGTCCCATGGACAACCACACATCGGTGTGAATCACATGCGCACCCTCGACCGCAGATACTACATCTGTCGTAGCTGAAACTGTCGGCGCATCGAGCTTCTCCAAAAAGTCCTTCGGCGGCAGATAAGCCTCGGGACCAGCGACGACCAACTCGATACCGAAGTGCTTGGCTGCCCACATCCATGAAATGCTCATGTTCGAATATCCATCTCCCACGAACACCATCTTCTTCCCCTGCCACTGTCCCAGCCGCTCCCGCACCGTGAGCAAGTCCGCCAAAATCTGGCAAGGATGCTCCGCATCGGTCAGGGCATTGATGGTCGGAATCTGCCCATACTTGGCAAAATCCATCACGTCCTGTTGGTCGAAAGTCCGGATGATGACCCCGTGCACCATGCGCCCAAGAACCCGTGCGGTGTCCTTGATGGGCTCCCCGCGTCCGAGCTGAATGTCATTCGAGGTCAAAAACATCGCTCCCCCGCCCAGCTCGCGAATTCCCACTTCAAAGGACACGCGGGTCCGCGTGGAAGCCTTGGTGAAAATCATCGCCCAGGTCTGGCCCTTGAGTGCCAAATCCTCTTCGTTTCCCCGGCGCGTTTTCATGTTTACGGCCCGGTCCACCAACTGTTGCAACTCCTGCGGAGCCAGCTCTTCAATGGAGAGAAGATGTTTCATTGTTCGAAAGGGAAGCGAGGACCCTGCCCCAACTGGCTCCGCCAATCAAGATCAACTCTGCGGCGCTTTTTTCACACAAATGGAAGAAGCATCTCGATTTGCTTTCTCTTACAAACCAAGATCACTCACAGTTCGCTGCCTGACCCATTCTCCGAAGAAGGGATTATCAAAACTGTAGGGCTTCCCCTTACCCGCTTGCACCAGCAAATCCTTCTCCAACAAAACCTTCGCTGCCTGCGTGACGCTGGAACTATTCTTCAGGGAATAGCTCCGCATCGTGGCTTCGGCACTGAGTGATTCCTCGCTCATGCTCACCGCCCGCAGCGTGTTCTGCTGAATGAAAGTCAGGCCATCCCAGTGGCGCAAAAACTCGTCCACATCCTCCTCCACCAGCGCCTCAAACGCCTCATCCGCCAACTCCTCTCCAAGCTTTCCTGCCTGTTTCCCACGAAACCAAACCAGACGCGCCAAACGCATTCGATCGTGGGTCCGCTCGCCCGCCAACTCCACCACTCGCACCGCAGCTGCCTCGATCTCCCCGCCTAGCGGACTCAATCGCTCCACCAGCCAAGGCACCAGATAGTCCCTCTCGATTGGCCCCATGTTTAGCTTGTCCAACATCCGGTAAAAGCCCCGGTCCGACTCCAACATGCGGTCAATCAGATGCCGTTTCGACCCCGCCAGCACATAACTCAACTTTTCGTGATGCTGAATGATCCCCCGCAAGTTCCACTCGTTGAATCCCTCTTTGCCATCAAAGCGGAGAATCTCCTGAAATTCGTCCAAAACCAAAGCGCAGGGCACCTCGCTCTCTTTCGCAAGCTCTTCGGCAGCATTGAGCACTTCTGTGAGAACGGCCTGCTGCTCCTTGAGAGGCTGGCTCCGCAGGGAAAAATCCACCCTCGGCATGGGCAAGCCAGTCACCGGATCGACTTTCACCGAAATCCCCACCGTGATCGACTTGGCCACCGTCGCCAGCCAACTCTCGCGCCTGTTCTCGCCGACCAGTTGCTCACTCACCTCCCGCAAAATCAGATCTGCCAAATCCGCCACACTTCCTACCGTAGACAAGTCCACTGTCCCCACCCGACCCTTGTCGCCCAGTCGATGCCACTCAATCGCCTTTGCGATGGCCGAAGTCTTCCCCATCCGCCGCACCCCTCTCACAAGGAGCTTGCTGCCCGGCTCCCGCATCGCCTGCAAGATCCGCGCAACCTCCTCTTCCCGGTCCGCGAACTGATTCCCAACCACCACTCCGGAAATCCGGAACGGATTCTTCGGCTCATCACTCGACATGAGCCCACTTTAACTCAAAAAATTTTCACTAAAAGTTTTTTTACTAAAAATAATTTAAGTCGATTTACTCAGGCGTGATACTCCTGCAACGCCTTCACCTTCAACTCCTGCTCCTGCAAAGAGCGAATCGCCGCCACACTGGCTTCAGCAGCCGACAAATTGGTACAATGGGAAACTTTCATCGCCACCGCCCCACTCCGAATCCGCACCTCATCCGTCCGCGACTCATGCCCGCTCGGCGTATTAATCACAAATTGAATCTCCCCGTTCTTCATCATATCGAGCACGTTCGGACGTTTCTTCTCCGCCAACTTATAAACTCGATGCACCGGCAAATCCTGCTCCTGAAACAACTTATAAGTCCCCCCTGTCGAATAAATCTCGAAGCCCAGTTCCACTAACTCCTTCGCAATCGAAACAGCCGCCTCCTTATCCCGATCATTCACTGAGAAGAACACGTTCCCGTGCATCGGCAGCGGATTGAACGCGCTGATCTGAGCCTTCGCATACGCCATTCCGAGGTCCATATCGATCCCCATCACTTCCCCTGTCGACTTCATTTCCGGACCCAACACGATGTCGATACCCGGGAACCGCGGCCACGGGAACACCGCTTCCTTCACGCAATAGTGCGGCGGAATGATCTCTTCCGTAAAACCCAGGTCCACCAACTTCTCGCCCACCATAATCTTCGCCGCCATCTTCGCCAACGGCACCCCAATCGCCTTCGAAACAAAAGGCACCGTCCGCGAAGCCCGCGGATTCACCTCAATCACAAAAAGCTCCTCGTCCTTCACCGCGAACTGGATATTCATCAATCCCCGCACCTCCAACTCTCGCGCCAAGTCCTTCGCCGCCCGGTGAATCTCATCCAACATCAGCGCACTCAAAGAGAACGCCGGAATCACACAGGCCGAATCCCCTGAGTGAATCCCCGCCTGCTCAATATGCTGCATCACCGCCCCCACCACCGTGGTCTCCCCATCCGAAATACAATCCACATCAACCTCCGTTGCCCCCTCCAAAAAACGGTCAACCAACACCGGACGATCCGGCGTCACATCCACCGCATCCTGCATGTAAAGCTTCAGCTCCTCATCGTTGTGAACAATCATCATCGCCCGGCCACCCAACACGAACGACGGCCGCACCAACACCGGATAGCCAATCCGCTCCGCCACTTCCAACGCTCCCTCCTCACTCACTGCCGTCCCCGCCTCCGCCTGCTTCAAGCCCAACTTATCTAACAACGCCGAGAAAAACTTCCGATCCTCCGCCAACTCAATCGACTTCGGTGACGTCCCAATCACAGGCACCCCCGCCGCCTCCAACTCTGCTGCCAAATTCAACGGCGTCTGCCCCCCGAATTGCACAATCACTCCATCCGGCTCCTCCTGCTCACAGATGTTCAATACATCCTCCAATGTCAGCGGCTCAAAATACAACTTGTCGCTCGTATCGTAATCCGTGGAAACAGTCTCCGGATTCGAATTCACCATCACCGTCTCATACCCCAGCTCACTCAACGCGAATGCCGCATGCACACAGCAATAATCAAACTCAATCCCCTGCCCAATCCGGTTCGGACCCCCACCCAAAATCACAATCCGCTTCTTCTCACCTCCGCGCGCCTCATTCTCTTCCCCGTAACTCGAATAATAGTAGGGCGTCGCCGCCTCAAACTCCGCCGCACAAGTGTCCACCAGACGGTAAGTCGGCTTCACCCCGGCACCCTTCCGCTTCTCACGAATCTCCATCTCCGACTCACCCCGCGCCAACGCAATCTGCCGATCCGAATAACCCAGCTTCTTCGCCCGCCGAATCTCCAAATTCGCCAAGTCTTTCCCCTCATCCGCAATCTCCTTGAGATGATAAAGAAACCACCGGTCAATCTGCGTCTCCTCAAAAACTTCCTCAATCGTCCACCCCTCCTGAAACGCCACCGAAAGCCAGAAGATCCGCTCCGCATTCGGCACATGCAACTTCCGCTCAATTTCTTCTCGCGAAACGTCCTTCGGATCCTTCCCGTCAAAACCAAAACCAAACCGCCCCGTCTCCAACGACCGTAGAGCCTTCTGCATCGACTCCTTGAAGGTCCGCCCAATCGCCATCGCCTCACCCACCGCCTTCATCTGTGTCGTCAATACGGAATCTGCCGTAGGAAACTTCTCAAAAGTGAACCGAGGCAACTTGGTCACCACATAATCAATTGTCGGCTCAAAACTCGCCGGCGTCTCCCGCGTGATATCATTCGGAAGCTCATCGAGAGTATAACCCACCGCCAACTTCGCCGCGATTTTCGCAATTGGGAACCCCGTCGCCTTCGACGCCAATGCCGAACTCCTCGAAACCCGAGGATTCATCTCAATCACAATGATTCGTCCGTTCGCCGGATTCACCGAGAACTGAATGTTTGATCCTCCCGTCTCCACCCCAATCTCGCGAATACAAGCAAACGATTGGTCCCGCATAATCTGATACTCCCGATCCGACAAGGTCTGCGCCGGCGCCACCGTAATCGAATCCCCCGTGTGCACCCCCATCGGATCGAGGTTCTCAATGGAACAAATGACCACGCAATTATCCGCGCAATCCCGCATCACTTCCATCTCGTACTCCTTCCAACCCAACAGACTCTCTTCTACGAGAATTTCCGTAACTGGAGACAAATCCAACCCCCGCGCACAAATCGTCTCAAACTCTTCCACGTTGTAGGCAATCCCACCCCCGCTCCCGCCCAAGGTAAACGCCGGACGAATAATCAACGGCATCGTCCCAATGTCCTCCGCAATTGCTCGTGCCTCCTCCATCGTGTGCGCAGTGCCCGACTTCGGCAAATCGAGCCCGATCTTGAGCATCGCATCCTTGAACCGCTGGCGATCCTCCCCCTTGTCGATCGCATCCGCATTCGCCCCAATCATCTTCACCCCGTGCTTATCCAGCACCCCGCTCTTAAACAAATCCATCGACGCATTCAGCGCCGTCTGCCCACCCAAAGTCGGCAGCAACGCATCCGGCCGCTCCGCAAGAATGATTTTCTCAATCACTTCCGGAGTGATCGGCTCCACATACGTCCGTTCCGCCGTCTCCGGGTCGGTCATGATCGTCGCCGGATTCGAGTTCACCAACACCACCTGATAACCCTCCTCTCTCAAGGCCTTGCAGGCCTGCGTCCCCGAATAATCAAATTCGCATCCCTGACCAATGACGATTGGACCAGAGCCAATCACGAGTATTTTTCGAATCGAGGTATCCTTCGGCATGCAAACGTGCGGCTAAACTTTCAGTGTCCTGCCAATCCGCGCCGCCGCGGTCAAGCCTGACCGTCTTTTTGGACACAAGTTCTCCCTTCAAATCAGGAATTACCCTCCCCAGCCCCAAATCTGATAAATTTGCGAAGAAACTCGTTTAATGTAATTTCTTGCAACTTTCACCCCGAGACCGACCCTCAACCACCCGTTAAAACCAACACCCCACTTCTTCAACATCGCGTGAAAATCCACCTCCAGCAGGCCCTCCCACCAACCGTGCTCCTCTCCCTGCTTCTCGCGTTCCCTGCTCTCGCCGAATGGGAACTCGTCTGGAACGACGAATTCGATGGCTCCGGCCCCCTCGACCAATCCAAATGGAACTTCGAAACCTTCGAACCCGGCGCCAACAACAACGAACTCCAGAAATACACTTTCAATCGCCCCGAAAATTGCCGCCGCGAAAACGGCATCCTCATCCTCGAAGGCCGCCGCGATTGGTGGTTCGACTCCGGCAACGGCAACACTTACGAATACACCTCCGCCCGCATCCAGACCGCTGGCAAGTTCAACATCAAATACGGAAAAATCGAAGTCCGCGCCCTCATGCCTTGGGCCAACGGCGCTTGGCCCGCTTTTTGGATGATGCCCCAACACGGCCTCTACGGCGGATGGCCCAATTCCGGCGAAATCGACATCCTCGAATACGTCGGCTGGGACAACGACATCGCCCACGTCAACGCCCACACCCAGGACCACAACTTTCTTCTCGGCACCAACTACGGCTGGTCAGGCTACATCGGAAACCTCGAAAATAGCTACCACACCTACGCCGTCGAATGGTGGCACGACCGCATCAACTTCTTCATCGACGGCGTCTACCGCTACGGCTTCGACAACGAAGGCACCGGCCCCGGCCAATGGCCCTTCAATTCCGAATTCTTCATCATCCTCAACCACGCCATCGGCGGCGACTGGGGGGGCGTCATGGGCATCGACACCAACGCCTACGACACCACGGGCGACAACTACGGAGTCGGCTACTTCATCGACTACGTCCGCGCCTACAAATGGAACTGGCCCGATCACGATATCCCCGCCCATGTCGAAGCCGAACACTACGAAGGATACAACGGCGACATCCGGGAAGAAAAAAGCACCGACCTGGGCGAGGGCTGGAGCGTCGGCTACATCGATACCGGCGACTTCATGAAATACACCTTCAACATCCCCGTCACCGGTTGGTATCAGGTTGACTACCGAATCGCCTCGGATGGTGGCGGCGGCGTCCTCACCCTCGGCAAAGACGGCACCGACATCCAGCAAACCCCCATCCCCGACACCAATGGCTGGCAAAATTGGCAAACCATCACCGACACCGTCTGGCTCGAAGCCGGCACCCAGACCTTCGACATCTACGCCACTGCCGGCGGCTGGAACCTCAATCACTTCAAAATCCACAATGCCGCCCCTGCCACCCACTACGAAGCCGAATACTACGAAAGCAGTTTTGGCGTCCAAGCTGAGCAAACCAGCGACAACACCGGCGGCCTCAATCTCGGCTTCATCGACGAGGGCGACTACATGACTTACCTCGTCGATGTCCCCACCGCCGGCACCCACCAAATCTCCTACCGCCTCGCCAGCCTCAACGGCGGCGGCATCCTCACCCTCGGCAAGGACGGCAACGACATCAAACAAACCCCCGTCCCCGCCACCGGCGACTGGCAAAACTGGCAAACCATCACCGACACCGTCGTCCTCGAAGAAGGCACCCAATACCTCACCCTCTTCGCCACCATCGGCGGCTGGAACATCAACTGGTGGCGCCTCGAACCGAACCTCACCGACTACGAAACCTGGGAAGCCCACTACCAAATCTCCGGCTCCGGACCTACCGCCAACAACGACTCCGACAACAAAAACAACGCCCACGAATACTTCTTCGGCACCAACCCCACCTCCAGCTCTCACAACCCCGACCGACTCCCCACCGCCGCCTTCCACTCCACCTCCCACAACACCTACCCCCAACTCACCTTCACCCGCCGCCTCAATGCCACCAACGTCACCTACACCATCGAAACCTCCCAAAACCTCACCCACTGGGACCCCTGCCTCCATCAGGACAACGCCAATACCGCTCACACCTACACCCTCCTCAGCGAATCAGACGACCTCGGCGACGGCTCCCAATCCGTCACTCTCCACTACAATCAAAACCTCTCCCAACTCCCCCCCGGCCCCTTCTTCTTCCGCATCCGCGCGCAAGAACAACCCTAACTCGCCAGTCCAAGCTCAGGCGTCTCCTCCCCCGATTCCTCCACCTTCGGACGCGCCACAAATCGCTCCACCTCAAACACCAAATCCGTATCCGGCGCCTCCTTCCCGTCCAGCACCCGGCGCAACCGACCCTGCCACTCATCTACCGACACCTCGTCCCGACTCGACAACACCATCGCTAATTCTGTCAAACGCCCACTCGGCGCCAACAACCGCCGCGCTCTCGGCAACCACTTTTCGTAATAAATCGTCATCGGATCATTCAACATCCTGAGACTGTCTCGCGAACCGAATCACCTCTCAAGCTCCCAACCCCCGCATGACCCAATCAATCCACCACCACCATCGCCGACGCCAACGCCGCCATCCCCTCTTCTCGCCCCACAAAACCCATCGTCTCATTCGTCGTCGCCTTAATCCCCACCCGCTCCACCGGTAAGCCCAACGCCGCCCCAATCTTCTCCTTCATCGCCGCTGCATGCGGCAACACCTTCGGCGCCTCCGCCACCAGACTCGCATCCACATTGCACAACCGCCCCCCCCGCGATTCAACCTCCTCGCGCGCCCTCTCCAAAATCTTCAACGACGAAATGCCCGCACACCCCGGATCCCCAGGCGGAAAATAATGCCCGATATCCGGCAACCCCATCGCCCCCAAAACCGCATCCGCAATCGCGTGACTCAACACATCCGCATCCGAATGCCCATCCAAGCCATGCGTATGCGGAATCTCCACCCCACCCAAAATCAACGGCCGTCCTTCTGCAAAACGGTGCACATCATAACCTATCCCAACGAACGGCGTCATCTCAAACTCTACAAAATCTCCTCAATCGGAATCTTCCCGTTCGTCGCCACCACCGCGAGAACATTCGGCTCACTCGCATTCGGCGTCAACTGCGCCTCCCCACCCGCACATTCCAAAATCAACGCCCCCGCCGCCACATCCCATAACGACAATCGCGACTCCACAAACCCATCCAGCCGCCCACTCGCCACATACACCATCCCCAGCGCTGCACTCCCCATCATCCGCATCTTCCTCGCCCGATTCGATGCCCGCACAAATCGCTCCATACCCGTGTCCATCGCCGCCTGATCCTTCCCCGTTCCCACAAACAACAAAGACTCCTCAATCGTCGCTCGCTCACTCACCCGGATCGGCTTCCCGTTCAACAACGCCTCCCCTCCCTTCTCCGCCACCCACAACTCATCCACCATCGGATCATAAATCACCCCCACCAAAATCTCCTCACCCTTCCGCATCGCCACCGACACACAAAAATGAGGAATCCCGTAAAAGAAATTCACCGTCCCATCAATCGGATCCACGATCCACTGATACTCCGACTCCTGATTCCCCCCAATCCCCTCTTCGCCATACAAGGCATGCTCCGGAAAATCGCGATGAATTCGCGCAAAGATCGCCTCCTGACACCGCCGATCCAGCTCCAACTTCAAATCATGATGCTCCGCTGCATCCACCACCTTCTCCTCATGAAAATTCTCCCGCAACATTCCCCCCGCCTCCTGCGCCGCCGCCACCGCCGTCTCCAAATAACTCATCACCCCCACCTATCACCCCCTCCTCCCCCAGCCAAGCCTCTGGACTGCGGCGAGAATCGCCGCTCTGGAACCAACCTCACAATGTACAAAGACCCATCCGCGCTCACACCCTAAACCTCATCCACCCAACCAACCCCCAACCTGCAGGCAACAACCACAACCAAATCCTCGACCCACCTCAAAACTCCTACTGCAAAAAGAAAATCCCATCCATCTTGGTCCAAACAAAACCCAAGAAAATCCAAGCCAAAATCCACACGCTTCGCACCCCCCCAAAACAAAACCAAAACAACTCCCCCTCTCCCCACCCAACAGCCCCCAACCCCGCTCAATCTAAAACCAACTCTTCCTCCAAAAATATACTTTAAAATGTTAAAAATTTAGCACTTTCCCTCACCCTGATTTCATCCACCATCCCCCATGTATGCTAAAATTATAGCAATTGCTGCCCTCACTCTACTCGCATCCTGCGGCTATCTTCTTCCCCCCAACCAAACAACCAATCCTCCTCCCGCCCTCCCCGCTCCCAACCCCACCCAACCCACCTGGACCATCCACCAATCCATCTACGACGCCCTCGAGCCCGGCACCGGTCACATCGAGATTTCCCTCGCCGAACAACGCCTCACCCTCCTCAACCCCGACGGCATCCCCGCCCTCGAAACCGACTGCTCCACCGGCATCCCCGGCAAATCCACCCCCACCGGCTCCTTTCGCATCCTCGAAATGATCGTCGACAAACGCTCCAACAAATACGGCCAATACGTCTCCAAAGAAACCGGCGAAGTCGTCGCCGCCCAAAGCTGGACCGTCTCCAAACCCCCACCCGGCTCCCAATTCCTCGGCACCCCCATGCCCTACTGGATGCGCCTCACCTGGTATGGCGTCGGCATCCACGTCGGCAACTTCCCCCGCGGACAACGCTCCAGCTTTGGCTGCATCCGCATGCCCGCCGACCTCCAACCTCTCCTCTACGAAAAATGCCGCCTCGGCACCCGCGTCACCATCCAGTAAACGCAAAACACAAAACCCGACTCGCCAAGCGCCTCTTTTCCTCATATCCCCTCGGAAACGGCTCCTAACCAATGACCATCACCAAAGCCCTCATCACCGCAGCCAATCCTGCCGACAAACACCTCCCCCTCCAAACCATCGTCGACTCCAACGGAGAAACCAAAACCGCCCTCGCCATCCTCCTCGAGGAACTCCTCGACGCCAACATCACCACCATCGCCATCGTCATCGCCCCCGGCGAAGCCTCCAACTTCAAACAAGCCGCCGGCCAACACGCCTCCCAACTCACCTTCATCGAACAACTCGAACCCCTCGGCTACGGCCACGCCGTCGCCTCCGCCGCCGACTTCATCGACAACGAATCCTTCCTCCTCCTCGTCGGCGACCACCTCTTCCGCTCCTTCTCCCAAAAAAGCTGCATCCAACAACTCCTCGACCTCGCCGAAAAAGAAGACGCCACCATCTCCGGCGTCCAACCCACCCACGAAGCCCATCTTCAACTCTACGGCACCGTGGCCGCCCAACTCATCCCCGGCTCCAAAGGAATCTACGACGTCTCAAGTATCATCGAAAAACCCACCCCCACCCTCGCCGAACAAGAACTCATCGTCCCCGGCCTTCGCGCCGGCTACTACCTCTGCTTCTTCGGCATGCATGCCCTCCCCGGCTCCGCCATGGGCCACCTTCACGACCGCCTCAACAACCTCCCCCTCGGAGAAAAAATGGGCCTCACCCCCACCCTCAACCACCTCGCCTCCTCCGGCAAATACCTCGCCCTCCAAATCGACGGCCAACGCTACAACCTCGGCGAACGCTACGGACTCCTCCGCGCCCAACTCGCCCTCGGCCTCGCCGGACCCCACCGCGACGAAGTCATGGCCACCCTCATCGAACTCCTCGCCACCGACCGGTAAGGTCGTTTCGATGAAACGACCGCCCCGAACCCATTGATCCAGCACCAGCCCATGTCCCAACTCATCGACATCATCCTCTCCGAGGACCCCGCCACCCGCGACACCGCGCTCGCCCAAACCTGCGAGACCCTCGACCGCGAACAACTCCTCGCCCAAACCCACGAACTCGACCAGTTCCGCCGCTCCTCCGACAACCTCTACCACCGCGTCCGCGCCCTCTTCTTCCTCTACGCCATCCACCGCTTCCACCTCCCCCCCAAACTCGACCCCCACAACGTCGGCCAAATCCCCTTCTCCGGCCACCAACACCTCCTCGACCGCCGCTTCCACGAAGCCATCGACACCTTCCTCACCGTCCAGACCGAAGACGGCCCCGGCGACGCCATCTCCTCCGCCCTCGCCTCCGCCTACCACGAACTCGCCTTCCAAACCCTCGCCGACCAAGTCCGCAAATCCGTCCGCACCGTCCGCGGCAACCAATGGATGTTCCGCATGGGTCACCCCGCCGACCACCCCCTCAAATTTCGCAAAGAACTACTCAACTTCTCCTCGGATTCCAATCCCCCCATCCTCCGCGAATCCACCCCCGTCCGCATGGACCTATCCCACTCCGGCTGGTCCGACATCTTCTTCCTCGGCATGGACTTCCCCGACGGCGCCAAAGTCCTCAACGTCTCCGTCGACCTCGGCGTCCATGGCCGCGACTCCGAAACCCGGCCCCCCGTCGAAGCCTACCTCCGCGTCATCGACGAACCCCTCATCCGCCTCTCCTCCGTCGACCTCAAGGCCTCCGCCACCATCGACAACCTCGGGGAAATCTTCGACTTCGCCAAAGACTACCTCGGCCTCCTCAAAGCCGCCGTCATCGCGGCAGGCATCGTCCCCCCAGGCATCGAAGGCTCCGGCCAAAAACTCTCCGACCTCCTCGAAAAACTCCTCGGACCCGGCAAAGGCTTCGAACTCGTCTCCTCCGTCAACGACATCCCCAAAGGCTCCCGCCTCGCCGTCTCCACCAACCTCCTCGCCGCCCTCATCGGCGTCCTCATGCGCGCCACCGGCCAAACCGAAACCCTTACCGGACCCCTCCAGGAAAACGAACGCCGCCTCGTCCTCGCACGCGCTATCCTCGGCGAATGGATCGGCGGCTCCGGCGGCGGCTGGCAAGACTCCGGCGGCGTCTGGCCCGGAATCAAACTCATCACCGGCCAAACCGCCGGACCCGAAGACCCCGAACACGGCATCTCCCGCGGACGCCTCATGCCCAGCCACCACGTCTTCGACGAAACCGAAATCCCCCCCGCCGCCCGCCAAGCCCTCCAAGACTCCCTCGTCCTCGTCCACGGCGGCATGGCCCAAAACGTCGGACCCATCCTCGAAATGGTCACCGAAAAATACCTCCTCCGCTCCGCCAACGAATGGCAAGGCCGCCAAGAAGCCCTCGCCCTCCTCGACGAACTCATCGAAGCCCTCAAACGCGGCGACATCAAAGCCCTCGGCCAAGCCACCACCAAAAACTTCTACGGCCCCATCCAAACCATCATCCCCTGGGCCACCAACCTCTTCACCGAAACCCTCATCGCCCGCGCCTACCAACACTTCGCCGAAGACTTCTGGGGCTTCTGGATGCTCGGCGGCATGTCCGGCGGTGGCATGGGCTTCATCTTCGCCCCCCACCGCAAAGCCGAAGCCCAGGACAAAATGGCCGAAATCATGCTGTCCGAAAAAAAACGCCTCGAACACGCCCTCCCCTTCGCCATGGACCCCGTCGTCTACGACTTCGCCATCAACCCCCACGGCACCTTCGCCGAACAACTAGAAACCCCCGAAAACATCCTCCCCCCAAGCTACTACCAAATCCACGTCCCCAACCTCCTCCGCCGCTCATCCGGTCCCAGTAGCCCCCTCCGACGCCGCGATCTCCTCACCTTCCGCGACGCCTGCCTCCACAACCCCCGCTTCTCTCAATCCATCCACCAACTCTTCGACTCCGTCCTCCCCAAGGACGACTCCCGGGGCTCCGGCGAAGGCGAATCCCTCTCCGAACTTCTCGAACAAAACGGCTTCGACCGCACCCTCCACGAAACCGTCCGTGCCGACCTCAAATCCGGCCGCCTCGGCCTCTCCCAAAACCGCCTCCCCGCCACCACCGACATCCGGGATGTCGAAAACGAAGACGTCATCGACACCACAACGCCCAACAGTGGCATGACCGTCCCGGTCATGAACCAAACCATGGCCCTCGGCGTCCAAGCCCTCCAAAGCGGCGAAGTCGCCGTCGTCACCCTCGCCGCCGGCGCTGGTTCCCGCTGGACCGGGGGCGCCGGCACCTGCAAGGCCCTCAACCCCTTCGCCCCCCTCAAAGGCAAATTCCGCACCTTCCTCGAAGTCCACCTCGCCAAATCCCGCCGCATCGGCGAAGCCGCCGGCACCACCATCCCCCAAATCTTCACCACCTCCTACCTCACCCACCAACCCACCGCCGACTTCCTCGCCTCCGCCGACAACTACAACTACCCTGGCCAGCTCCTCCTCTCCAAAGGCCGCTCCGTCGGCCTCCGCACCATCCCCACCGAGCGCGACCTCCGCTTCGCCTGGGAAGAAACCGCCCAACAACGCCTCGACGAACAACAACAAAAAGTGCGCGACTCCGCCCGCGCCGCCCTCATCAACTGGGCCAAACAATCCGGAGAAGCCAACGACTACACCGACAACCTTCCCCTCCAGTGCCTCCACCCCGTCGGCCACTTCTTCGAACTCCCCAACCTCATCCTCAACGGCACCCTCAAACAACTCCTCACCGAACGCCCCCAACTCCGCACCCTCCTCCTCCACAACATCGACACCCTCGGGGCCAACCTCGACCCCACCCTCCTCGGCCTCCACCGCCAGTCCGGTCACGGCCTCACCTTCGAAGTCATCACCCGCCGCCTCGAAGACCGCGGGGGCGGCCTCGCCCGCGTCAACGGACAACCCCGCCTCGTCGAAGGCCTCGCCATGCCCACCGAAGACGCCGAATTCGAACTCTCCTACTACAACACCCTCACCACCTGGATCGACCTCGACCAATTCCTCTTCCTCATCGGCCTCACCCGCGACGACATCCTCCTCGACCGCACCGACCTCATCCAAGGCGCCCTCCGCGCCCTCGCCAACCGCCTCCCCACCTACATCACCCTCAAAGACGTCAAAAAACGCTGGGGCCACGGCCAGGAAGACATCTTCCCCGTCGCCCAATTCGAAAAACTCTGGGGCGACCTCACCACCCTCCCCGAAGCCAACTCCGGCTACTTCGTCGTCCCACGCCTCCGCGGCCAACAACTCAAAGACCCCGCCCAACTCGACGCCTGGCTCCGCGATGGTTCGGCCAATTATGTGCAGTCACTTTGTAGCTGGCTCTAAAAGCAACAAACGAACAAACCAAGATTGCTTCATTTAACAAATTGACATCTATGTCAATTTTGATAAATTAATCGTGAGCAATAGCTCAAATAGAACTCGGAAACACATAATGAAAGCATACTCAAATAATCACAAACAACTGATAAAGAATGGATTTTCCCAACTTTACATCAGACGGAGTCCTTCCAACTGGTGACTATGAAATGACCTTCCCCGAACTGAAGCAATCCATGCTCGTTCTGGGGAAAACCGGAGTAACCGACAAATTTTGGGACACCGACCGTCGCCTCTGGTTGGTCGAGCAAACCGAAATCCTCGTCAACCAACTCTGGCAAGTAGGAATCGAAAACATCTTCATCGACGGTTCCTTTACAGAAAACAAAAACAGGCCCGGAGACATTGACGGATACTTCGAAGCCCCTTGGAAAAGACAACTTTCTCGAGGCTTGGAACATGACCTCAATCTCCTCAGTAAAGATAAGATTTGGACGTGGCGACGCGAAGACCGACGCGAATGCGAAGGAAAGAAACGCCTCCCCATGTGGATCCTCCATCGTGTCGAATTTTATCCCTACTGGACCGATAGTCCCTTTCCCATGGGAACAGGAATATTGGACGAGAAAGGAAAAGACCTCCCTTTCCCCAAGGCCTTCCGCAGATCTCGCAGCGGTGTCGAAAAAGGCATCGTGAAAATTATACGATAGGCTCAGCAAAATGAGCACAAACCAAATCAATGATTCGAAATGAAAAAGAGTATCAGAACACCATTCAGTCCATTGAAGCGCTGAAGAAGCGCCATGCTGAACAAGTTCAAGCTCTCAAAAAACTAGACATCAGTGACGACGACATCCGAGCCGTCACCGAACCCGAATTGATTTTCTTGGAAGATTTAGAAGACGAAGCCCGCACCTATGAACGCCTCTGCCAAGGCAACGCCAGTGAACTCAGTAAATTCTGGAAGCTGGAGAACGCCGGCAAACTCCTCATTGCCTTGAGGATATTTCATGGCCTGACTCCCAGCCAACTTGCCGAAAAACTCGACGTGCATCCTTCCCAAGTCACCCGGGATGAAAAAAACGAATACAGCGGAATCACCATCGAACGATTCCAGAAAATCGTTAGCACCTTGGATTCAGGAAGCATAAAAATCAGCTTCCAACCCAACGAGGAAGAAGCTGTGCCTGCTTAATTCAGAGATTACTCAAATCACCTTCGCCCCTTCCCATCTTTGCGGTTCAAATTCTCTAAGTGAAACACTTCCCAGAACTCCAACTCACCCCCGTCTCCGCCCGCGTTCTTGGCTGCCTCCTCGAAAAAGAAACCACCACCCCCGACCACTACCCCCTCACCCTCAACAGCCTCATCTCCGCCTGCAACCAATCCTCCTCCCGCCACCCCGTCACCAACTACACCAGCGACCAAGTCGAAGAAGCCCTCCAAGCTCTCTCTGCCGACTACTTGGTCACCAAAGTCCTCGGCGGCCGTGCTCCCAAGTTCGAGCACAACCTCCCTGACGTCCTCGACCTCACCGACGCCGAGCGCGCCATCCTCACCGTCCTTCTCCTCCGCGGGACCCAAACCACCGGCGAGCTCAAACAACGCACCGACCGTCTCCACACCTTCCACGACCTCGCCGAAATCGAAGAAATTCTCACCGGCTTCATCGAATACCCCCACGGCCCCCTCGTCGAACGCATCCCCTCCGGCGGCGGCCGACGCGTCGAAACCTTCCGCCACCTCCTCGCCGAAATCGAACAAGAAGGGACCGCGAGCAGCCCTGCTCGCCCCATAGAACCCAACAACTCCGACGGAACCGACTGGCGCCAACAAATCGAACAACGCCTCGAATCCCTCGAAACCCAAATCCAAGACCTCAAAAACCTCCTCAACTAACCATCCTAAACCTTCGCGCCTTTGCGTCTTCGCGCGAGGAAAACAAAGACCCACAAAACCGTCGCACCTCCACGTCTCCGCGGTTCAAATTCCTCCCTGCCCAACGCCCTCCAGTCCTTCCTCGCCTCCAACGCCTGGCACCACCGCTTCGACGATCACATCCTCGTCCTCGGCAAGAAACTCGCCAAAAAATCTCTCCTCCCCGACCTTGCCCTCGACCAAACCGAGGACCAATCCTACCAACTCACCGCCACCTGCGAAGGCTTCCAAGTCGAAGTCAACCTCTGGCCCGAAGGCGACTCCTACGACTTCGACACCCTCTGCACCTGCGACTACGCCCACAACTGCCCCCACGCCGCCGCGGCTCTCTTTCTCGCTGGCAAACCCAACACCTTCGCTAGAATCCTCAGGAGCGCGGCTTTTCAAGCCACCCCAGAACCCGAGCAAGAAGCGGGTTCCAAACCTGTGCTCCAAACCGAAATCATCTCCGGCGACCCTCTCAAACCCACCTTCCAGCTCCTCCTCCAACCCGAACCTGCCTCTTCCAAAACCACCCGCCTCCTCCTCCAAGCCCTCCGCCAACCCAACCGCGAAACCTGGCTCGTCGCCCGCCCCATCGCCACTTACGGCGAACATAGTATCCCACTCACCAACCTCCCTCAACAAACTGACTTCCCCCGCGATCCTGCTGCCGAACGCCGGGCTCTCGAACAACTCGCCAAAATCGGCCTCACCTCCATCGCAGGCCAACCCTCTTTCCGCTTCCTCCTCGGCCTCGCCTCCAAAAACCTTCCCGATGGTCAACTCCCCGAAGAAGCCAACGCCTTCTTCCCCGAACCCTACCACACCACCCCAGACCTCTTCTGGCCTTGGTTCCGCGCTACCGCCATTCCCAAGCTCGAGCAAGCCGGCTGGAGCGTCGAAGTCGATCCCGAGTTCCCCCATCACATCTACGCCATCGACAGTAGCGAACTCGATGCCTCGCTCGACGAAACTCCCGGCGGCTGGTTCACCCTGTCCGTCGGCTTCGATGTCGACGGACAGCAGTTCGACCTTCTCCCCATTCTCCTCAGACTTCTCCAAGACGACACCCTTGAGCAACTCGCCACCAAAGCCCCCGACGCCCGCCACCTCGTCCACCTCCCCAACGGTTCCGCCCTCCACCTCCCTGTCGACCGCCTCCGCCAAGTCCTCAACCACCTCGCCGTCGTCCTCGACCCCGAAGCCCCTCTCCACCCCCTCGACGCCGCCCAAATCGCCGAGACCCTCGAGCTCAAAACCTCTTCTCCCGCCCTCAAAAAACTCCGCCAAAACCTTCGCGAACGCAAAGCCTCCACTCCCCAAGCACCACCTGAAGGCCTCCAAGCCACCCTTCGACCCTACCAGCAAGCCGGGTACGAATGGATGGCCGCCCTCGCCACCAACGACCTCCACGGTGTTCTCGCTGACGACATGGGCCTCGGCAAAACCGTCCAAACCCTCACCCTCCTCCTCGCCAACAAAACCAGCCCGACAGCGCCCTCACTCGTCATTTGCCCCACCTCCGTCGTCCCCAACTGGGCCGCCGAAGCCAAAAAGTTCACCCCCTCCCTCACCGTCCTCACCCTCTCCGGACCCAAACGCCGCAAATCCTTCCCCGCCATCCCTCACGCCGACCTCGTCCTCACCTCCTTCGCTCTCCTCCAGCGCGACATCGAGCACCTCAAGAAATACGACTTCCAGTTCGCGATCCTCGACGAAGCCCAACACATCAAAAACCCCGACGCCAAAGTCTCCCAAGCCGCCCGCCAACTCAAAGCCCGCCACCGCCTCTGCCTCTCCGGCACCCCCGTCGAAAACAATCTCACTGAACTCTGGTCACTCTTCCACTTCCTCATCCCCGGCTTCCTCGGCGACCTCTCCGCCTTCCGCACCCGCTACCAAACCCCCATCGAAAAGGAAGACAACGCCGAGCGCCGCGACTCCCTCCGCACCCGCCTCTCCCCCCTCATCCTCCGCCGCACGAAGGACGAAGTAGCCAAGGACCTTCCGCCCAAAACCCTCCTCGTTCACCCCGTCGAACTGACCACCCAACAAAAAGACCTCTACGAATCCGTCCGCGTCACCATGGACAAACGCGTCCGCGACGCCATCGCCGAACGCGGAATCGCCCAAGCCAAGATCACCATCCTCGACGCCCTCCTCAAGCTCCGCCAAATCTGCTGCCACCCTCAACTCATGGGTAGCGCACCCTTCCAGGGTGCCTCTTCTGGCATCTTGCCAGAAGATTCAAAACACCCTCCTTCGCAAAGCGAAGCAAACTCCTCACCAAACCCTAGCAAACCGCAAACTCACAGACTAGAAGCTTCCGCCAAACTCACTTACCTCTTCGAACTCCTCGAAACCCTCTTCGCCGAAAATCGCCGCATCCTCCTCTTCTCCCAGTTCACCACCATGCTCCAGCTCATCGAGCAGCAACTCCAACTACGAGAAGTCAAGTATCTCAAGCTAACCGGCGCCTCCCAAAATCGTGGCCAGCTCGTCGAACAATTCCAATCCGGCGAATATCCAATCTTCTTAATCTCCCTCAAAGCCGGCGGCACCGGCCTCAACCTCACCGCCGCCGACACCGTCATCCACTACGACCCCTGGTGGAATCCCGCTGCCGAAGCCCAAGCCACTGATCGCGCCTACCGCATCGGCCAAACCAAACCCGTCTTCGTTCATAAACTCCTCTGCACCAACACTGTCGAAGACCGCATCCACCGCCTCCAGCAATCCAAAGCCCACCTCGCCGACTCCATTCTCTCCGCCGCCTCCACCGGCGTCCCCGACGACGAAACCCTCTCCCAACTCCTCGCCCCAAACCAGTAGCTTCATTCCCATTCACAACCCCCCAGTTTTTCATCATTTCGAGTTAGACTCTTGCCCCCTTTTCGCTACCTACTTAGCGCAATGGAATTCCTGCGAAAGTTACTCTTTCCTGCCCTCTGCGGACTTCAATCTCTTCTCGCTCAACACCCCGCCACCGAATCTGTAACGGGTTTCACAGTAGACTCTGGCGACTATGTCATCGCCTCCGATGCCAGCAATGCCGCCGCTGGTTACGACCGCGACACCATTGCCACCAGTGGCACCTTCTCCACCCAACTCAACTCCGGCCAACCCGCCCAAACCGTCACTTACCGCATCTCCTACGAGATGCTCTCCAGCACCAACGCCAAAGTCCTCCTCAACACCGGTTCCGGCAACTCCACCACCTGGAACGTCGGAACCTTCCCCATCAACCTCACCCCCGGCACCCCCTCCAACATCAATTTCGGACCCAATATCCTCCCCGCCGAAACCCTCGCCCCCAACACCGACTACCGCATCCGCCAAATCGTCGAAGCCCAGGACCCTTCCACCGGAAAATTCTTCACCGTGCTCACCACCGAGACCACCCCCCGACGCTTCTACCACTTCACCAACACCGCCAACTCCGACTCCGAAGTCAACGCCCTCATCACCATCAACAGCCTTCAGTGGAACAAACGCTCCGCTCTTCAGTCCGCCGCCACTTTGGCCGAACGTTCATTCACTGCCACCCTCAACGTCACCTTCCACCGCTACGACGGCTTCCAAAACGCGACGCCTAGCAACGACCTCGTATTCACCCAACTCAACTACGGGATGAACATCAACACCCTCAACACCAACATTCCCCTCAACGACTCCTTCCATGGCCCCGGCATCTTCGTCGACCAATTCGTCACCTCTGGCAGCCTCAAAGTCCCCGCCACCCGCACTGTCAGTCTCAGCTTCGAGTTCGAGCCCATCGCTCAAATCCAGTCCGTCACCAAAGCCTTCTACCCCTTCGTCACCATCTCTCACACTGAAGGCTCAGGCACCCGCACCGACGGCAGCACCACCGGCCCCGCTCAACAACTCCTCCACATGAACGGAGAAGTCACCAACCTCACCCCCGCCGCGACCATCACCGACCTCCTCACCGATCCCTCCCTCTCCTTCACCGCCGACCTCACCTCCATCACCTTCTCCAACCGCATCCTCGACGGCTTCATCACCTCCCGCCCCGACCTCTCCCTCTCCTCTGCTCTCAACATGACCTTCGACCTCTTCGAAGACGGCCACATGGAAGTCTCCAGCGTCAACTCCATCGAGGTCTCCCCCTCCACCGATCCCATTGCCGGCTCCGCCGATGGCTTCAACTTCCAACGCGAATTGATGATCTACAACGGCGGCACCCAACTCCAATCTCGCATCCGCCTCACCCTTCCCGCCGGACTCGGCTATTACTTCGGCGACTCCGCCGAACCACCTGCTCGCATCTTCGAAAACGAACTCGTCTCAAACAGCAATCTTCTCGATGCCAATCTAAATCCCGCCGCCACCGTCACCTTCACCCCAATCATCCCCGCGGGCGAAGACCACATCGGCTTTGTCGAAGAGTCAAAACCCCTCGCCGTCACCTGCACCAACATCACCTGGAACCGCACCACCGGCGAACTCCAGCCCGGCGCTGCTGCTGCCGGAGTCGACCGCATCCTCTACCTTCGCCGCACCGAAATCGACGCCCTCGCCGCTTCCTCAAATCTCACCAGCGACGACCGCGCCCTCCGTTCCAACGAACTCCTCTACAAAAACGTCCGTGAAGGTATCGGCACCCCACGCTACACCGCCGATACCACCAACAACTCCGCCCGCATCTCCGGAAATCTCGAACTCCCCGCCTCCCAATTCCTCGCCCACTTCCCCTACAATGCCACCGTCGATTGGAACAACCTCGGCACCCTCGCCCTCAACGACGACCTCCCCACCATCGCCAGCATCCTCCCAAACACCTTCCGCCTCCTCACCCCCTACGCCCGCGATTGCGAATCCCTCGCCCCCGTCGGCTGCGGAACCATCGGCAACAACACCCACTGGCTCTCACCAACCAGCGGCCAAACCTTCCTCACCCCCGATGGCGGCCTCTGGGCCACAGGAACCCCCATCGCCGCCGCCGGCACCCGCCGCGATATCCAACTCTCCTACCTCGACGCTCTCTCATCAACCACCGACACCTTCACCCACCAGACTTCTGCCTTCACCACCACCGGGCAATTCTGCATGGCCGGTCACTTTTACGATTCTTCTAGTATCAGCGAAGCCGAACTTGGCCCCGCCATCCTCCTCAATTCCGGGTTCAATCTCCCTACCGTATCGATGCATCGCCCCGGCACCCAAGACTACCTCGATGGCCTCGCCGATTACCCCGGAATCAACTACCGCGCTTCCACCGAATCCGCCCCCACCGCCACCGCCACCCTCGGCGGCAATACCACCTCTGCCTTCCCCCTCCGCAGCCGCTCAAAATACTACCTCCGCTACTCAGGCACCTCCGGCATCCACGAGGCCGACTCCGGCACCTTCCCCTCTCCCATCAACATCTCGGCCTACCCATTCGACATCACCAACTTCGGCCTCTCCTTCCTCAGCAACGAAATTCACGAATCCACCACTTCCGGCTCCATCGACTTCCCGCTCCCCAGCGACTTCACCTACCAATTCGACTCCCTCCGCTTCGACTGCCTCGGACTCCCCGCCGACACTCCCCCCGCCTCCGGAACCGCTAGCCAAACCCTCACTTACTGGGCAGCCGATATCGACCTCCTCGGTCTCGACTTCCAAACCGCTTCCGGCTCCGCCTGCGACCCCTCCACTGCCAAAGCTGTCGTCGCCACCCGCGGCTACGCCTCCAACATCACCGACCCCTTGCACGGCCTTCTCGGCATCGAACCTGATGGCACCCTCATCACTGCTGCCGACGCCATCCTCGACGACATCGACTCGCGCTTCGTCCTTCCCAACATCTTCCAAATCAACGGCCCACGCGACGAAGCCTACAACTTCACCTCCCTCCACCACGCCTGGCTCAACGCCTCCGACGAACCCCTCACCTCCTCGCTCGCTGTCGGCACCCTCAACCTCGCTGGTCTACTAGATGTCCCCTTCTTCGAAGACCTCCAAGTCCACCTCCAGACCGGTGCCCGCCAAAACAACTCCAGCGACGTTATCCACATGATGGCTGGCTTCAACGACGGTGATGGCTTCAACCCTTTCACCGATTCTCAGTTCGACCTCGCCCACCGCTCCACCCCGGTCACCCTTCAAGACTACCGCGACCTCCTCAACCCCATCCATCGCCCCCGCGCCCTCCAAGACTGGCTCGACATCGTTCCCTTCGACTACCCCCTCGAATGGAACACCACCACCCGCACCTTCATGGCCGAAAGCCCCGTCACTACCGACCTCATGGTCGTCAGCGCCGAACACAACCTCGCCTACATGTCCCCCGAGATCGCCGAAATCGACTTTGGGGCCGACCTCAATGCCTCCCTCGACATCCCCGAAGTCAACCTCGAGAACCTCGCTTCCACCGTCCTCGACCTTTCCGGCCTCGAAGCGATCCTCATCGAGCACTCCACCGCCGCCCTCTCCGACTACCTCACCGACGGCATCGATAGCCTTGCCGAACTCGCCAACGACCGTCTCGACCAACTCTTCAACGACACCTTCGTCCTCATCAACACCCCCATCGACAACCTCGCCACTCAAATCCTCAACGCCAACGAGAACCTCAACACCATCCAAACCATTCTCGACGATGAGCTTTGCCAAACCACCGGCTCCATCAACACCTTTCTCACCGAACTCGTCGACTCCTCCGCCAACGCCGTCAACCTTCTCGACGAAGTCGATCTCACCCTCGCTCGCTCCCAACTCGCCATTCGCTCCCTCATCGGCTCCATCCCCTCCGACCCCGGAGATCTCGACCAATACCTCGACGCCATCGCCCCTCATCTCACCGTTCCCGAGGACGCTTTCGATATCGGTGGCGACGTTGCCGAAGGAGTCTTCGCCGATCAAGACGGGCTCGGCTACGACCTCCTCCGTGCTCTCATTGCCGACCTCATTGACGAACTTGGCGGCGAAGCCGCTGCCGGACTCAACGCCCTCTCCGGCTCCATTCTCGAAGCCGTCGGCGATGAACTCGACGCCTTGCTCGAAGAAGCCCGCCCCACCATCGAAGACGTCAAACTCGTCCTCATGGAAATCCACAACACCATCGGCGACATCCGCACCGAACTCCAAGCCGGTCTCGGCCTTGCTCAAGACCTTCAAGCCCAGTTCGCCGACGCTGTCGCCGAAATCAATACCTTCCTCGCCGAAGCCAAAACCGAACTCCTCGCCTACCTCAGCGAAGTCCGCATCCCCGAACTCGATGCCGAAGAACTCAAAGCCCGCATTCGCCAGGAAATCCGCGACCGCTTCAACGCCTCCGAGCTCATTGCCGACATCCAAGTCACCCTCAAACAATACGTGCAAGACCTCGAAGCTACCGCCAACGAAGCCATCTCCTCCCTCTTCGCCGAAGTGAACAAAATCATCGTTGGCATCATCGCCGACACCCTTCCCCAGGTCCAAGAGGAGCTCGACGGCATGCTCGACGATCTTGATAGCGTCGCCGCCACCGGCAACCTCGACGGCCACGCCATCATCAACGGCGACGCCCTCCGCACACTCCGCCTCGATGCCGCCATGCAACTCAAGATGCCCGATCCCTTCGAGTTTAGCGGCTACATCGAAATCAATCAGCTCGACTCTCAGGGCGATGGCGGCTGCTCCTACGAACTGAACGACCCCAATGCCTACGCCGCCGAAGTCAAACTCGGTGCCAACAACATCCCCGTTCGCTTCCTCACCTCCGACCTTCGCTTCGATGTCGGCTGCAAATTCTCCTTCGATACCGATGGCGGCTTCCCCCTCCGTGGCATGGGCGGCTCCCTCGAAATGACCGAAGGCGAAATCACCGTCGAAGCCGTCACCATCTTCGAACTCGGTGCCGCCGCCGCCTTCGGCCTCGACGAAAACTACCTCGCCGCTCGCGTCGGCTTCACTTTCGACCAATACACCATGGCCGGCGGAGTCTTCTTTGGCCGCGCCTGCACCCTCGATCCCCTCCTCATCGCCGACCCCGATGTGGGTTCCGTCGTCGGCGATCCTCCCTTCACCGGCATCTACACCTACGGAGAAGCTCAAATCCCCATCGTCGGTGCCTCCTGCCTCTTCAGCCTCCAAGCCAATGCCGGCGGCGGCGTCTTTGTTTTCTCCGAAGGCCCCACCATCGGCGGCATCATGAAAATGGGCGTCACCGGCAAAGCCCTCTGCGCTGTCACCATCGGCGGCGACCTCAAACTCATCGGCTCCAAAGTCGGCAACCAATTCAACTTCTTCGGCCGCGGCCGCGTCTTCGGCGAAGTCGGCAAAGACCCCCTTTCGGTCGGATTCGATGAAGATGTCGAAGTCACCTTCAGCGACGGGCAATGGGACTACGACTTCTAAACCCCAAACCCAATTCTCTCCCAGCAATGAAACTCTTCTCACTTCTTCTTCTCCTCATCCTTCCCCTCGCGGCAAACCCCGAGGACAATTTCGAATTCTTCTCCGGCACCTTCTTCGAAGACAACGGCACCACCTACGCCTTCCTCCTCCGTCAATCTGAGGACCCTACACAACTTCTCAGACCCTGCACCGTCCACTTCGAAAACACCGGCACCTTCACCGAAGTCGGCACCATGACCCTCCAAACCCGTGCCGCCATCATCGACGACATCCTCACCAACGTCACAACGAATTTCCTCGAAGACCAAAAAGACCCTCTTGACGAAACCCTCAACGAGCTCTTCGCCTCCATCCTCCCCAACTCCCTCGGCCTCGCCGAAAAACTCTCCGGCCTTCTCCAAGTCGCCCAAAACGACCCCGCCGTCCTCGAACGCATCATCTTCCTCTCCCGCACCCAACCCCTCCTCGGTCTCTGCCTCGGCACTACCTTCATCCATCCCATCCCCGCCGGAGATGTCTCCGTCTTTGAATTCCGTTCCAACGGCCAACCCATCGGGCGCGTCCAACTCAACACCGATCAAGCCCTCACCATCCCCGCCCCCACCAACCTCACCGAAGTCCTCGAAAAAGACGACCAAGGCAACACCCTCACCCAATCCCCCAAAAACCACCTCAGCGCCAAGTTCCGTTGGGACACCCCGGACGCCCTCGCTCGCCTCACCCCGCTGACCTACGGCTACCACCTCTACCGCCTCGAAGAAACATTCGCCGAGGGCAACAATTGGGACGCCACCCCTCCCTCCCCCAACGAGATTCTCACCCTCGTCGCCAACAACCCCGAGGCTGTCCGCGTCAACGAATTCCCCATCCTCACCGGCAACCTCACCGACGCCTTCATCCTCGACAACAACAACGCCTTCGAAGGCGGTTCCAGCTTCGCCGACGGCTCGAACTACTACTACTACGTAGCCGCCGCCGACCTCATCGGCCGCCCCGGGCAACTCTCCCAGCCACTCTACGTCACCATCGCTGACCGCATGCCCCCCTCCGCCCCCATCAAGGTCCGCGTCGAAAACGCATTCAATTCATCAGACCCCACCAGCACGCAACGCTTCAAAATCTCCTGGGAACCCGCCCGCAACGTAGCCCTCGACCCTCCCACCACCTACGAGATTTACCGTTGGGACGACGTCCGCTCCATCCACGGCCACAACGGTGCCACCGGCACCAAACTCAACCAAGTCATCATCCTTGGCGACCCAACCCTCCGCCAACGCCTCTCCGTCACCGACAACGCAGGCCCCTCCTCCCCCACCTTTGCCAACGACGAAGGCAAAACCGTCTGGTACACCGTCCGTGCCATCCAAGCCACCGCCGCCGGCAATCTCTCCAGTGGCGACAGCGCACCGGCCTACGGCGTCCTCCGCGACCGCACCGGTCCTCCCGCCTCCTCCATGACCACCCTCAATCTCTCCCAGTATTGCCCGCAATTCACCAGCTTCACCACCTCCAACGACCCGTTTAGCCCCTCTCTTGCAGACTTCTTCTCCGGCCAACAAACCAGCAACACCGCCGCCGCCCTCGCCGCCATCCAACGCCAGTCTCCCGAAATCAAAACCGCCACCCTTTCCCTCTGCAACATCCCCGGCCCCGGTGAAACCCCCACCATTCGCCTCCTCGCCACCGCCAATTTCGATGACGCCGATGCCGGCATCGTCTACCTCGGCGCCCACATCCCCCGCGATGAATGGGACGACGAAGCACTCCTCCTCACCATCACCGATTCTCGCGGAAAATCCATCACCTCGAAACAACCCCTCTCTTACTACGAAACCCCTGGTATCAGCAACATGCGCACCTTCGCGCTCACCGTCGACCAAATCGCTTTCACCAAAACCATCACCAACAACACCGGCGGCGGTGACCGCATTCACGACCCCGTCATCACCGGCGGACCAAACGATGGCGACCTCAACCCCATCCAAATCAACTTCCTCTTCGAAGAACCCGCCCGTGAATTCAAACTCTACAAACGCATCGACGGCGGCCCCCTCCTCCTCGTCGAACAAGGCACCGACAACACCTTTCCCGTCAGCCCCTCCGTCCCCATCACTCTCAACGACGTCGACCTCCCCGCCAACTCCGCCGAAATCTGCTACTTCCTTCAAACCTTCGACCGCCACGGAAACCCCAGCCCCCTCACTAGCCTCGGCTGCATCCAAACCTCCCCGCGCGTCAACTTGGTCCCCCCGCTCATCACCGACATCACCTCCGCCAGCGACAACACCAACCACCTCAACCCCGGCAACACCACCGCCACCATCAGCTGGTTCTCTCCCCCCGATGGCGTAGACGCCTTCTATCTCTACATCGCCGACGGATTCAGCCGCTCTCCCACTGACTACGGCTCCAGCCTCACCACCCCCACCATCAACGCCTCCGTCGCCTCCAACCCTCCCGGCAATCCCACCACCTCTTCGGTCTCCGTTCCCGGCATCCTCATCGACGGCGACTTCTTCCAACCCTACCTCACCGGACGAATCAACGGCTCCCTCAGCAACCCCGCCGACCCAGGCAAATACTCCCTCACCATCCCTGTCTCCCCCGGCCGCAACTACCGCTTCTTCATTCGCCCCCTCGCTCCCACCGGCCAACTCGGCCCCCGCTCCCAAATCCGCGACTACCAATGGACCACCGGAAACAACCCCACCCCCGCCGAAGTCCCTTGGCCCGCCCGCACCCTCCCAGAAACTCTC
>JBCCZX010000012.1:0-30803 GCA_039186735.1 Verrucomicrobiota bacterium
AGCGAGCTGAAGGCGGTTTCGAGTTCGTAGAGTGCGTCAGAGCGAGCTTCGTCGAGACGAGGAGCTTGCGAAGTGGGACCGATGAAGGTGCCGGAGAAGAGGTAGGAGAGTGAGGGGTGATTGTTGAAGTAGGAGATGAGGGAGCGGAGGAGGTCCGGGCGACGGAGGAAGGGGGAGTCGAGAGGGGACTCGCCTCCGATGACGATGTGGTTGCCGCCTCCGGTGCCTGAGTGGCGACCGTCCTGGAGATACTTTTCGGTGCCGAGGCCGCAGTGGC
Organism: Verrucomicrobiota bacterium; assembly: GCA_039186735.1. Lineage (GTDB taxonomy): Bacteria > Verrucomicrobiota > Verrucomicrobiia > Verrucomicrobiales > Akkermansiaceae > Roseibacillus. Next base: position 278 of record JBCCZX010000012.1, read on the forward strand.
GGGCTTCATCGTAGAGAATCTTGGTTTTATCGACGATCTCTTGCCAGGTTTTCGAGGGGTGGATGTTGACCTCGATGACTCCGGGGTCGGGGGTGACGGAGAAGGAGTTGAGGCGGGGATCGGAGGGTGGTTTGTAGCCTTCGAGACGAACGGGAGTGCCGAGTTCCTTGGCGGTTTCTTCCACAGCAGCAACGAGTTCGAGGTAGTCTTCAGCTTGGACAAGGGGAGGCATGAAGACGTTGAGGCGGCCCTCGCGAGGCTCGACCACGAGGCCGGTGCGGATTTGGGATCTGGCTGATTGGCCTTGTTCCGGGGGAGTGAGGACGGCGGTTTGTTGGCGCTCTTTGAGCTCGGCGATAATTTTATCGCGGCGCTTCCTGCGTTCTTCAGCTTCGCCGGCAAGGCGGGCCTCGAGTTCTTCAAAGGATTCGAATTCGTCGTGCGGGTTTTGCATGACGATGGAGCTGCCTTGCAGAGGCGGTGGGACGAGGCGTTCGCGCGGGAAGGGCTGGCGCGGGATGGCGGGGTCGTAGGGTTCGAGGTAGGGCTGGTCCTCAAGTTTGGCCCAGGGGAGTCCGTCGATGGGAAGGCGATAGCCCATGGGGTGGTTGCCGGGAGCGAGAAACATTTCTTCGCTGCCGAGGAACCAAGGACCGGTAAGCCATTCGTCGGGATGAAGTCCACGCGCGAGAGGAAGGAGATGGCCGACCTCGGTGCCGAGTCCTTCATCGAAAATCTTGGCGATGCGTTCGCGTTCAAGTTCGTCATGGAGGCGCGGGTCCTTGACGGTGACGTTCATGGGAAGGCGGCGCTCTTTCCAGAGGTAGTAGTAGATGTCCTCGTAGCCCGCACGGATGTAGTCGGTGGGGAGACCGAGGTTTTTGGCGAGAAGCTGGGAGAAAGCGTCTGATTCTTTACTAGAGAACCCGTAATCGACTTCTTGGCGGGCGAAGAGATCGGGGTTGGTCCAGATGGATTGACCGTCCTCGCGCCAGTAGGAGGAGTAAGCCCAGCGGGGAAGTTGTTCACCGGGATACCACTTGCCCTGGCCGTGGAAGAGGAAGCCACCAGGAGAGAACTTGTCGTAAAGACGACGAAGAAGGAGGTCAGCGTATTTTTCCTTGGTTTCGCCGAGGGCCTCGGTGTTCCACTCGTCAGCTTCCATTTCGGTGGCGGACACGAAGGTCGGCTCGCCACCCATGGTGAGGCGGATGTCTTTTGTTCTGAGTTTTTTGTCGAGCTCGTAGCCAAGGGCTTCGATGGCTTCGGATTGCTCGGGGGTGTAGGGGAGAGTGGTGCGCGGGGTCTCCATGATGCGCTTGATCTCCATGTCGAACTCGAATTCACAGTCGACTTCTTCGGTGGTGACGATGGAGCCAGAAAGGGGAGCGGCATTGACGAAATCGGCGGAGCCGCAGAGAGGAATGTGGCCTTCGCCAGCGAGGAGACCGGAGGTAGGATCCAGTCCGACCCAGCCCGCGCCGGGAAGATAGATTTCGGTCCAAGCGTGGAGGTCGGTGAAGTCCTCCTCGGGCCCGGAAGGACCGTCGTCGATGGGCTTTTGATCGGCTTTGAGCTGAATGATGTAGCCGGAGCAGAATCGAGCAGCGATGCCGAGGCGACGCATCACGTGCACGAGGAGCCAGGCCGAGTCGCGGCAGGAGCCTTTGCCTTTTTCGAGCGTTTCGTGAGGAGTCTGAACGCCAGGTTCCATGCGGATTGTGTAAGAGACCGCGTCGTGGACCGCCTGGTTGACGACCATCATGAAGTCGTTCATGAGCATGCCGTCTTTGATGGGGATGGAAGCTAGAAAGTCGTCGAAGAGTTTGCCGCCGCTGGTGCGGTCGCGGTAGGAGCGTAGATCGTCGAGGAGTTCGGGAGGGTAGGTGAAAGGGTAGGTGTTCGCTTCTTCTTCGAGGAAGAAGTCGAAGGGGTTGATGGGAGAGAGGTCGGCGATGAGGTCGACCTCAAGGGTAAGCTCGCGAACCGGCTCGGGGAAAACGAGGCGCGCCAGGTAGTTGCCCTGCGGATCCTGTTGCCAGTTCAGGAAGTGTTTTTCGGGTGTGACCTTGAGGGAGTAGGATGGAATGGGCGTGCGGGAGTGGGCGGCAGGGCGGAGGCGAACAACCTGGGGGCCGAGAGTGACTGGTTTCTCGTATTTGTAGGAAGTGACGTGATGCAGCGAGCAATGAATGGACATGGCGTGGGGTGTGCTTGGGTGGTGATTTAGGTATAGCCGATTATGAGCCAAATTGTTCGAGATGCAGTAAGGCAGCCTTTTCAAGAGCGGCTGGCGGACCATAGTCAAAATATGCTGTTTGACCAATACCGACCTGCTGCCACTTTTGATGAAGCGGTAGATGGAAAAGGGGAGGTGAGGGCCCATTATGCGAAGGTTCTCGAGAGATTGGGTGGGGTGACGGCGGAGGAATTCACGACGATTCAGCGGACCTTGAGTCTGGCGTTTTTGAGGCAGGGGGTGACGTTTACCGTCTATGGGGACGGGGAGGGAACGGAGCGGATCTTTCCGTTTGATCCGGTTCCGAGGGTGATTCCGGGGCAGGAGTGGGAGAAGTTGGAAAAGGGATTAGTTCAGCGGATTGAAGCGCTGAACTGTTTTCTTAAGGATGTTTATTTCGATCAAAAGATCATCAAGGACAAGGTGGTGCCGGAGGAAGTGGTTTTGTCGGCGAAGCATTACCGGCCCGAGTTTCGGGAGGTGAAGGTGCCGAACGATACCTACGTTCACATTTGCGGGACGGATTTGATTCGGGATGTCGACGGGACTTATCTGGTGCTTGAGGATAACTGTCGGTCGCCGTCTGGAGTCAGCTACTTGTTAGAAAATCGAGCCGCGATGAAGAAAGTTTACCCGTCGTTGTTTTTCGAAACCGGGGTGCGAGCGGTGGATGCGTATCCGGATTTATTGTTAGAGACCTTGGAGTGTCTGCAGAGTCCGAGTGATCGTGATCCGGTTTGTGTGCTTTTGACGCCTGGAGTTTATAATAGCGCGTATTTTGAGCATTCGTTTCTGGCCAGTCGAATGGGGATTGAAATTGTGGAGGGTCAGGATCTGGTGGTGATTGATGACTATGTTTTCATGAAGACTACCCGAGGTTTGAAACCAGTGGATGTGATTTATCGACGGGTGGATGATGATTTTTTGGATCCAGAGGTGTTTCGGGAGGACTCTCTGTTGGGAGTGAGGGGGTTGATGAGAGCCTATCGGGCAGGGAATGTGGCTTTGGCCAATGCGGTGGGGACGGGAGTGGCGGATGACAAGGTGACTTACAAGTTCGTGCCCGACATGATTCGCTACTATTTGGGCGAGGAGCCGATTTTACCGAATGTGGAGACGTATTTGGCCAGTGAACCAAAGGAGCTCGACCACATTCTTGAGAATTTAGACCAGTTGGTGGTGAAGGCGGCGAATGAATCCGGGGGTTATGGAATGTTAGTGGGCCCGAAGGCGAGTCGAGCAGAGATTGAAAAGTTTGCAGGTGCGATCAAAGCTGACCCAAGAAACTATATTGCGCAGCCGATGATTTCGTTGTCGACGCATCCGACGTTTTGTGAAGGCGAGATAGGGCCAAGGCATATTGATTTGCGGCCGTATATTTTACGGGGCGAACAGACGCGGGTGATTCCAGGGGGCTTGACACGGGTGGCATTAAAAGAGGGGTCGATTGTGGTGAATTCGTCACAGGGTGGAGGTAGCAAGGATACTTGGGTTCTCTACTAGGAAATTCGTTTTATGTTATCTCGAGTTGCAGAGTCGTTGATGGGGATGGGACGCTATCTTGAGCGGGCTGAGGGGTTGGCGCGTTTGGTTGAGGAGACGGAGCAGTTGGCGTTGGATGTCCAGCATTCCGAGTTGAGTGACGCGGAGGCCTTTTTTTTGCCGATTGTGAAGGTGTATGGTTTGGAGGAAGAGCTGGAGGGGCAAGAGCATACAGCGGAAGAGTTGATTCGCTTTTTGCTGTTGAGTCGGGAGAATTCCGGGTCGGTGTTGTCTTGTTTGACGATGGCTCGGCAGAATGCGCGGATGGTGCGTGATCAGTTGGGGAGTGAATTTTGGGAGGTATTGAATGATGTGTATTTGTGGTGTCGGGAGGTGTCGATAACCGGGGGTGATGTGGCGAGTGTAGTCGAGACGGGCATGCGGGTGCGGCAGGCGTGCTTGCATTTTCGAGGGTTGGCAGATGAGGTGTTAGAGAGGGGTGAAGCGTGGTGTTTTTTGAAGTTGGGGATGAAGATGGAGCGGGCGGACCAGACTTCGCGGGTGTTAGATTTGAAATCCTTTATGCCATCAGGAGGGAGTGAAGCGGCGCGCGCGTTTGAGCCGTATGTTTGGTTGGCCATTATGCGGGGGTGTGGTGCGCAGTCGCAGCGGGGTTTTGGGAGTACGGAGCCTGATTGGCCGCGAGCGGTGCGGACTTTGGTGTTGAGTAATACCTTTCCGCGTTCGATCCGGCATTGTGTGACCCGGATTAATGAGGTTTTGCACAATTTGTCGGGAACGCAGCGGGGCTTGCATAGCAATGAGGCAGAGCGCGCATGTGGTCGGCTGGCGGCGGAGCTGGATTTGTTGGCGTATGGAGGAACGATTGAAGGGGATTTGCACCAGTTCTTAGATGAGGTTCAATTGGGTTTGATGAAAATTGGAGAGGGGATTCAGGAGGCGTATTCTTATCAAGAGCGGAATGAAGAGTCATTGGAGGTTGAGGCCGTGGGGCAGAGTCAAGGTTAGGCAAGTTGGGTTGCAATGGCGTCGATGTAGAGGTCGCCTTTGCGAGTTGGGCTACGAGGTGAGTGGGTATAGCGCTGGGGAGTTGTATTGGTAGAGACCTGAGCTTCAGGTCAAAATCTTTGGGTAGGTCTTTGGGTAGGTATTCGAGTGGAATCCTTACAGCTGTTTTAGGGATGCAGACAATCGGTGGGGAAGCTCTCTGGTGGGAGGCGGAGGGCTTCGAAGCGATAGAACACTTTGGGGGCTTGCTGGACGCCTCCGTTATCGGAGGTGAGCAGTAAACGAGGGCTCATGGTGGCAATGTTGTTGCTTCCGATGCTTGCGTTACCTTCGTCAAGGAGGAAGTCGCTGCCGTCCCAGATGAAGAAAGGTCGCCAGCCGGTTTGTCCTAAATCCTGACTTTGCGAGGCGACCCAAAGGGTGCCAGTTGGGACGTTGTTCGGGTTGACTCCGAAGCTCACGTCGCCGCTCTGAAGGGTTCCCTGGAAGGAGAATTCTGGTTCTGCCCGGAAGAAACGGGCATCTTGTGAATCAAATGCATTCGGGTTAGTACCCCATGCGATCTCTTCCCCGTAGCTAGCACCATCGCCGTCGGTATCACTTTCCCAGAGGGCCTGTTCGGCTCCCCCCGGGAAGGCAGCGCGGGTTCCCTCGTAAGCTCCAATGTCGATGGCGGCCCCCTGAATGCGTGGGTCTCCAGAGATATCGCTGTCGCTGGCATCGAGCGGTGAGAAGGCTGATGACGTGTAGTTGGTCGCTCCACGGTTCAGGAGAGCGTTAGAGGTTGGTTGCAAAAGTCCGGCGGCGACCCCTCGTTCGGCATAGATCACCGGGGCGTAGAAGCGGGGATTATTAGAGGAGTCGGTGCCATCAAGATTTCCGTTGCTAGGCTCAGTAAGCAGATCGACTCCTTCGATGAGGCTATGAAAATAGGTGCTTTGATTTGTTCCATCGTTGCCATCGATGGCGCCGTCTTGAACTGGTCTGAAAGGATCGCTGATTGGATCAATCACCCGGTTTTCCCAGACCACGGTGTTAATGATTCGGAAGAGGCCACTCATCACACTGATGCGAAAGCGAGCCTGATTTCCCTGAAAGCTGCTGTTTACGACTGACACAGTCGCGTTCCCAAAAAATAAGAAATCGGGAGGACCGCCAAAATTAAGTTGGCGGGAAAACCGCGACGGTGAGTAGATAGCTCCAGCTTCATTGTTCGAATAATTCCCCGAAAAGCTGCAATTCTCAAAACCGAGTTGGAAGCCGTTGCTGCCACACACCGCTCCGCCAAGGTCACCCGCCTGATTGCCTTTGAACTGACAACGACGAAAGATGGCCCGGAAAAAGTGAATCCCTGAAGAGGTCAGAGAGCGAAAGCCGACCGCGCCGCCTCGTCCGCCCAGAGAGGTTGTTGAGCGGTAGGCTTTGTTGTTTACGAAAAGACAGTCTTCGGCGTCGAGGGTAAAAGCGAGAGTCTCGGTGACGTCACCGGAAAAGCTATTTTGGGCGACACAACTGGCACCCCCGAGCGGGAACTTGGATGGATCCGTCTGGACGTCCTCGTTCTCGAAAAAGGTGCAGGAGCGAAGAGTCAGCGAATTACTGCCGCTTCCGTATGCCGTTACGAAGATGGCTGCCCCGCCCTCGATCTGTCGGACGACGGGTTCGAGGGGGCTGGTGGAAGTGGTGGAGCGATTCTTGATGAAATGGCAGTTCTCCACCGTGGCTGAATCGGCGACCCGGAGGCCGTGTTCACGGGCTCCGGTGAAGATGATCCCTTCGATGTGGCTCATTCCGGTGGTGCCAACCAAGAGCTCAATGTTGTCGTTGTAGCTGAAGTCATCGTCATCTGCAGGAGTCAATTCTCCGGTAAAAATGGTAAGCTCGCTTTGAGGAGCGCGTAACGGAATGCTGGAACCTCCAGCAGGGAAGCCACCCAGAATGGTCGCGTCTTTCAGCGAGAGAGCATTGGGATAAACCTTGAGAAACTCGGCCTCATAGTTGCCCGCGAAGCCGCGATAGCGCCCTTCGGCGAAGAGCAGGGTGGATTCGCTACGTTCTTCGAAAGAGAGAGAGAGCATAGAGGTGCCAGTGTAAGCATCGGCCCACGAGGTGCCATCATTGGCCCCGGTTGCGGTGGGATCGATGTGCACGAGTTGTGTTTCAAAGGCTCCGATATCAATGGCGTCTCCCGACACGCGAGGTCTGGAAACCAGATCGGTTGTGCTCTGTGCTTGGCCAGCCAGTCCGGCATTGACGAGTGGAGAGTCACCTCTCAATTGCGGGCTGTCGAAGAAGATGAAGCTGAGGTCGAGAGTGGCGTCCGAGCCATCGAGGTTTCCGATGCCTTGAGTGCTCAAATCGAGGCCCCAAAAGAGGCTGTGCTGAAAGGTCTCCGTCGAGGAACCATCCGAGCTCAAGAGGGTGCCCTCGCCTGCGAAGTGGGGACTTGTTTGCCAGATGAGGGTGTTGATGAAAGCTAAGGTTCCGCCATTTCGATTCTCAACGCGAGGTACTGGGTTGAGACTTGAATTGTAGAGGAGACTGCTGTTCACAACTTCGGTAAGAGAGTCGTCGTTGACAAGGTAGGTCTGCTCTTGGGAGGTGAGAAATTGTTCTGAGCCTTCCCGGGGGTCGTAAAATGCGCAGCCCTCCAAGCGGGCATCCGCCACTCCAGAGAGAGAGAACTGACCCTGCTCAACGGAACAATTGATCGCGGTGAGGCTGGGGTTGTTCAGGAAATAGGCTGGTTCAAGCGAGTCCTCGAAGCTCGTGTGGGAAATTGTCGCTGCAAGATTTTCCAAGCGGAGTCCGCCTGCGATCGTGCATCCAAGGAGAGTTACGGGTTCTGTTCCGGACGATTGCACCGCGCCTTGGAAGGAAGCGAGGTCTGTTACGGGCGAGCTAGCAGTTGCGCCGATGACCCTCACACCAGCCACGAAATTGTCCCCAAAAAGGCGAAGTGCAGGAGATGAAGAGTCTGCGTTGGTGATGGTGTAGTCGGTGTTATCGAGTTCGGCTAACGGAGTGCTTGGCTTCGGCCAGCCGCTGGCGGAACCATCCAGATAATCCGGGGTGATTAGGCTAGCGTGGCTGGGGAGATCATACGATGTACCGGCAGGAAATTCGAGAGAGCCTTGCCCTATGAGTAGGTCATAATTTGTTCGTGAGCCATCTGAGGCTAATTTGAGTCCGATTTCGTAAGCTCCCAGATCGATGCGCTGCAAATAGTTCGGGAGAAGACTCTGCAGGAGGGAATCAAGGGCGCGATCGCGGCCGTCGAGGTCCCGGGGATCTCGGAGCTCGGAAATGTCGCCCCCGTTAATCGCTACCGAGGGATGGCGTTGGCGGGCATCGCCACTGGTCGTGGGGGCCGTCGACGGATCGACCGGGGAGCGGAAGGAGGGGGTGAGGAAACTATCGTTCCCATCGTAGTTATTGGTGCCTGTTCCGCTGAGATCGATATTTTCCAGGTAGCAGGATTGGTAATCTGGAAAGCTGGTTCCAAGAATGGTTGCCGAGGCGGCAGCGGAGGTTGTGGAGTTACTCGCTTCATTTCCGGCTACGAGGCAGTTCTTGAGCTGCGGCGAGGAGTCACGGGAATACAAGCCACCTCCGTCATCGCCAGCATTGTTGCCGTGGAGGGTAAGATTGATAAGATCGGGGCTGGTCTCGAGGTCATAGATGCCAGCACCATCGTCTCCGCATGTGTTGCCACTGACCAGGGTCGTTTCGATTCGGACAGTTTGGCTACGCATCCAGAGACCTCCTCCATCCATGACCGCCGAGTTCCCCCGCACATCCAGGAAGAGGCCGTCCAGATCAGTGCCCACCAAGGCGAGGCCTCCTGCATTGCGGTCGGCGGTGTTACCCCAGACGTTGAGATCCTCGGCAATGAGCATCCCATCGAGACCATAGAATCCGCCTCCGCTACGTTGACTGACGTTGTCGTTTAGGGAGCAATCGGCGAGCACGGTCTGGCACTCATCAGCAAAGATGCCCGCTCCATTGAGGAGGGCGGTGTTGTCCACGAAGTCAATCCGGTCGAAATAGGCTTCGCTGTTTTCGAGATAAATAGCCCCCCCATTGGTATTGGCCTGATTGAGGGAAACGTTCATTTTTTCGGCCGTCAGACTTCCGTTGACCATCGATAGCCCGCCACCTACCGCGCCGCTGCCATCAGCGTGATTGCGGCGCAGGCTTCCATTCTTGAGCACGAGCTGGTGTTCCCCGATCGAGAAGATGCCCGCTCCGTGGGGTTTGTCGGTGAGGTCGGCAGTGTTACCGCGCTCGATGGTGAAGCCGTCTATCGCGCTGAAGCTTTTCTCCGGCAAGGTGACCACTTTGTAGGTATTATTGGACTTTGGTTCTTGGCCCCCATCGTCGCCGGTGAGGTCCCCAGTGAGGATTGAGGAGCCCGAAAGATCCCGAGTTTTTAGCAAACCACCTCCCGGGGGAAAACCGCCTAAGAGTTGAACTTGGTCCAAAGTGAAGGTCGCAGACTGGTCGCCCAGGGTGACAGCGGAACCACGGTCTGGATAGTAGCTACCTTGGGCCACGACTATGGTGCGTCCCGGTGATCCTACGCCCAACGCATCCTGGAGATTGGTGTAGGCATTTGCCCAAGTGACTCCGGTTTCAAAACCCGTCGCGCTGGCGTCGACGTAGCGCACGCCTCGCCATTCGTAGGCTCCGATGTCCGGACTTGTTCCGAAGACACGTCCTCCGTTGCCGGCATCGCGGCCATCGTGCAGTGGGTCTAAGGGTGCATTGTTAATGGCGTCGGACTCCAAGCCTGGACGGAGCAGCCCCTCCGTGGTGGGAGCGCGCTCCCAATCGACTTCCTGCCAAAAGCGAGGGTCTAACAGGTTGCCACTGCCATCGGTATCTCCGAAAGTGAGGTTGGTGTTGCTGCCATTTAGTCCCGAGGGAAATCCGGGACGCTGATTCCAGATGAGACATCCCTGAGTGATTTCGCTCGGGGTGGCATCACAGCTGAAGCTGCCGCCCCGATTCCCGTTGAAGGTGCAGTTGAGAAAAAAGCCGTTGGCTGCAAGAGTGCCTCCGCCCGCAATCCGGCCGACATTGCCGGAGATCACGCAATTCACGAGATCGGTGTTACTGCCTGCGAAAGAGTAGCCCCCGTAGTTGCTTCCGCTTGGATCGGTGTCGGAATCGGCGGGGCCATTGCCGCGAATCACACAGCCGCGAATTAGAACATCATCGGCATCACCATCGAAATCGATACCAGTGACACCGCCCTGAATGATGAGCCCTTCCAAGGTGATTGTGCCAGCTCCCGAGCGATTTTTAACCACGGCAAAGGCATTGGTTCCGACTAAAGAACCGGGGACATCGTTTTGCTCCAAGTCCCCGGAGAGGATCGTCTGGTAGAGGTCAGGCCGGCGTTGCGACAGAGTCGAACCACCAGAAGGAAAGCCCCCGATGAGGGTCTGTTTATCGAAAATCTGGAAGTGTTCGTTCTCATTGTTGTTGATTCCTCCTTGGAATTCATCGGGATAGTAGATGCCTTCTGCGATGTGGATTTCCGCATTGTTCCCGGAAAAGGCTATCGCTTCGGTGAGATTGTTGTAGGCATCGCTCCATGAGCTACCGTTGTTCAAGCCCGTGGCAGTAGGATCGACGTAGACTTGGGCCGAGAGTGTGGCGAGGAGGAAACTCGAAAGAATCAGGTGCGTTTGAGAGATTGTCATACAGGGGATGGTGGAGATAGCAGAAACTGCACAAGCCTGCGAAGGAATTTTTAGGATTTAGCTTATTGATTCTTATTGGTTTAGCTGTGCGTGTGGCTTTGATGCAGGAATACATCAGCTTGGTGATGATGCGGGGTGAGGTGGAGTTGGCAACGTGGGCAGAATTCAGGTTAGGCGAGTTGCGCGGCGATGGTATCGACGTGGAGGGAGCCTTCAGGAGTGAGGATGAGGTGGGTGGGTGTGAGGGTGGCGAGGTTTTGTTGAATTAAAGAGTTGGCGTGTGCATTTTTTGGGAGGTAGTTGAGCGGGAGGCCGGTGTTGGTTCGGAGAAGGAGGGCGAGGCGCTCGAGTTGCCATTGTTCGTCGGTGAGGTGCTCGATTTCGGTCATGGCATGGCCGGTGATTTCGATCTGGGAGAGATATTTCGGGGTGTCGGGGGTGTTGCGGTGGCGGGTGGAATGATGGGCGGAAGACTTTGAGGGAAGTGTGGAGACTGCGGAGGGACCGAGGCCGAGGTAGGGGAGGCCCTGCCAGTAGGAGATGTTGTGTAAGGAACGGTGGTCTCTATTGCTATTTTTTCGCAGCTGGTGCTCCGCGCTCCTTGCGTAATTACTGGTTTCGTAGTGGTTAAATTTGGCAGTGGTGATTTTTTCGTGGGCGAGGGTGAAGAGGTTGGCGTTGAGGTCGGGGTCGTCGATGAGTTCGCCTTTGGTGAAGGAGTCGAAGTAAGGGGTATCCTCTTCGTAGGTGAGGTTGTAACAGGAGATGTGATCGGGTTTGAGAGCGAGAGCTTGGTCGAGAGTGTCCGCCCAGGAGCCCACCGTTTGGTGGGGAACGGAGAACATGAGGTCGAGGTTGCAGGAGGGGATGTTGGCTTCGCGGAGGAGCTGGAAGGATTCGGCGGCTTGCTCGGGAGTGTGGTCGCGGCCGAGGGCTTGGAGTTCGTCCGGTTGGAACGATTGGATGCCAAGGGAGACGCGGGTGACGCCGAGTTCGCGGAAGAGTTGGGCCTTGCTGAGCCCGAAGGTCATGGGGTTGGCTTCGAGGTCGATTTCGAGGACGTGGGAGAGATCGAAGATTTCGCCGAGACCGGTGAAGAGGTGGGTGAGGTGTTTCTCGGAGAGGAGGGAGGGCGTGCCGCCGCCGAGGTAGACGGTTCTGATGGATGGGTGGTTGAGTCTCTCTGCGTGGAAGCGAGCTTCAGCCAGTAGAGCGTTGATGAAGCGGGTGAAGTCGGTGCCGCCGGGGGTGTGTTTGTAGAACGAGCAGTAGGGGCAGATCTTGTGACAGAACGGCAAGTGGATGTAGAGGCCGAGGGACGCTGACACGCGGGGGTTCTAGCAAACGTGGCGCGAAGGTCCAACCCTCGCCGAGGCTTTGGTGGTAGGAGCTGTGTTAGGGGAAACTTTTCCGCAAAGGAATGAGAGACCACCAAGTTTCCAAGGTGGTCGGAAAATTCCTCGCGAGCGACTAGGTTGGGTCGTCCTCGCCGCCGATGCCGTGCTCTTTCTCATTCAAGAGGTTCAGCTTGTAGGTCAGCGCAAAGTCGTTCGGGATGTTGGTCGGTTTTTGGATCTTCAATCCTTCGCCATCCAAGGTCCACTCCACCTTCTCGTCACTGCCGAGAAGGGAAATGCTCTCGATTTTTGCATCCAGGACACTAAGGTCAGTGCTGAGAGTTTTGACGACAATGTCGCTCTCCGGCTTGTCCATCACGATCACGTAGAGGGTGTCGTCCCCTTTCCGGGTGAATCGAATGTCCTTTTCGGTGTATTCGATTTTCTGCTTCTCGATTTTGTGTCCTCCGCCACGAATGCGGGTCGGGCCTTCGCCAAAGACGCGCCATGGGCGGGTGCCGTAAATGCCTTCACCGTTGATGTCCAACCATCCCCCCAACTCTAACAGCATGTCCTTCATGACTTGCGGGATGGAGCCATCTGGGTCGGGCGGAACATTCAAGAGCATGAGACCGTTCTTGGAGACGATGTCGATCAAGATGTCGACGATCTCGTTGGGCTCGACGAACTTTGCGTTTTGGCGGAAGAACCAGGCACCGGGCGAGGTGTCGGTCATCCAGAATTTCTCCTTCAGCTTGTTGGGGCGGCCGCGCTCGTAGTCGTGAACGCCGACGGTTTCCGGGAAGGAGGTGTTCTTGTAACTGATAACCACTTCTTTGTCCCATTCGAGAGCCTTGTTGTAGTAGTAGGCGATGAATTTTTTGCGGTAGTCCTCATCGAGTTCTTCCACCCACCAGTCGAACCAAACGACGTCGGGTTCATACTTGTCGACGACTTCCTTGAGCTTGGCATACCAGCGGTCGTGGAAGCGCTTGGTGGGCTTGAAGTCGGTGAGCTCGTGCTGATCGGTGTAGAGGTCGGAGGTCTCTACGGTGGCATCAAACTTGTAGGCGTTGGCGTAGTAGACCCAGGTGAAGGCGTGGTGGAAGGAGGTGATGAACTTCATTCCTTCCGCTTCGATGGCAGTTTTCAATTCGCCGGTGACATCGATGCCCATCATGTCCTTCACGTTCCAGCGGGTGACCTCGCTGTCCCACATCGCAAAGTTGTCGTGGTGAATGGCAACGGGTCCAGCGAACTTGGCACCAGAAGCGGCAAAGAGTTCGGCCCATTCTTTGGCTTCGAAGGCGGTGGGTTTGAAATTGGGGATGATGTCCTTGTATCCCACTTCAGAGGGGTGCCCGTGAGCTTCCACATGGTGGGTGAACGCGCCTGAGGGAGAGCCGTCGGGATTCTTCGCGTTTGTGCGGATTTTGCCGGTCTTCCAGTCGTAGACTTTGTCCATGTAGAGGTTCAGCCCGTACCAGCCGACACCACGTTTCATACCGATGTTGGCGGTCGATACCGGTCCCCAGTGCGCGTAAATCCCCAACTTGGCATCTTGAAACCAATCCGGTTGCTCGTTGACCGCAGAGAGCGAGTCCCAGTCTGCTTCGTAGCGTTGAGTCGGGGCGTTGGCATTGTTTTCCTCAGCGCTTGCAGGCATGAGCGCCGCCAGGGCGAAGGTTGATAACGATAGAATCGATTTGTTCATGAATTCTTCAAGGTGTGCTTAGCGAGCATCAAATCATGATGCGCTTGGGCAAGGATACGAGCCTCAATTCGCGGGCTTATCTGATGGGGTGAGAAATTTTGAGGGTGTGAGAATGGATCGCGGTGGCCGCGTGCCAATTGCGTAGATAGGTGACTGAGGCTCGGTGACGAAAGCGCCGATGACTCGGCGCACTCCAAGGCCGATTGCGGTGGGGGCGACAGTAAAGGTCGCCTCTCCAGTTGCTAGCGCTCGATGTTGTCGTCGATTTTGTAGCCGAGGGGGGAGATGAGGTGGAGGGTGGGGTCAAGGCCGGCTTCTTGGGGGAGGATTGTCGTCCAAGCATCGTCGCCGGGGTTGAGGTCCGGAAGTTCGACATAGCCTGAGGAGCCTTCATATTCCCATGAGACGATGTAACCGCGAAGGGGGTAGGAAGGGGTTTGGGTGGGTTGGCGGGTTTGGACGGTGAGGGTGCCGTTTTCGACCTTAAGAACTTGGAGGGGGCTGTAGAGTTTACGAATAGTGTAGTAGCAAGGCTTGAGGTTGCGCTTTTCGTCAACGACGCCCCAGGTGCGGTAGCCATGTTCGGGAGTGCCTTTGTAGTCGCTGCGATAGTCGTTGAAGGTCCAGAGGGAGACTCCGACGAGGCGGGGGCGGTCGGTGGTGAGTTCGTGCCACATTTCTTCAAAGCCATCCATGAAGTGACCGTTGGGTTTCTCCTGTTTGTGGCCAAATTCGGAGACGAAGATGGCGCGGTCGGGCCAGCGTTCGGACACGATATCGGTAAATCCGGCCCAGTTGTTGTAGAAGTTGATGAGGGCGATGTCGGTTTCGTTGATGGGTTCGTCGGCACCCTGTTTTTGGAAGGCGAGGTGGCTGACATAAGAGACCAGACGGTGGGGATCAAGTTCCTCGCGGATGAAGTCCATCATGCCGATGGCGTAGGGGTAGAAGTCATACATTTCGTTGCCGACGCTCCAGCCGATGATGGAAGGGTAGTTGTAGTCACGGTGAATCATCTCGGTGAGCCACTGCTTGGTGATGGGATTGTCGCGGATGATTTGGGGGTCGTGTTGCCAGACGGGGATTTCGCAGATGAGGAGGATGCCTTTTTCGTCGCAGAGGCGAAGGAGGTCGGGATGCTGGGGGTAGTGCATGATACGGGTCATGTTGCAGCCCGCTTGTTTCATGAGGTCGATGTCCTTGCGGAGGAGTTCGAGGGGTTCGGTGTTGCCGGCGGGACCGTGGTCGTCAGAGACGCGGTTGAAGCCGACGAGGCGGACGGATTCGCCATTGAGGAGGAAGGAGGTGGGGGTGACTTCGATTTTTCGGATACCGAAGCGGTCGCTGATGGCGTGTTGGAGTTTACCTTCGAGGAGGAGTTCGGTGTTGAGGGTGTAGAGCTCGGGGAAGTCGAAGTGCCAGAGGCGGACTTCGTCTTTGGAAAGAGTGAAGCTGACTTCGCGGTCCTTGGTACTGTTCGGCTCGACTTTGACCCAGGTCTTGAGGCGGGGCTCGGATTCGCCGGGGAGGGTGGAGTTGAGAAGGGTGATGGCTTCGGCGTCGGTTTTGTTTTCGATGCGGTATTTAACGAAGACTTCAGCAGTGCCGGCTTCGAGATCGGGTTCGGTGCGGATGTGTTGCCAGACGAGGCGGAGAGGATTGTTGGCGATGAGGTTGACGCTGCGGCTGATTCCGCCCCACGGCCACCAGGCACCGCGTTGGTAAGTGTTGTCGGCGCGGACGGTGAGGATATTGGGTTGGTTGAAGATGACTTTCTCGGTGACGTCGAATTCGAAGGGGGTGTAGCCGCCGATGTGGGAGCCGAGGCGTTCGCCGTTCAAGAAGACTTCGGCTTCGTGATAGACCGCTTCGAAGCGGAGGCGGAGAGGTTTGTCTTGAAGGGATTCTTCGGGGGTGAATTCACGTTGGTACCAACCGATGCCACGGTGGTCCTTGTGTTCTTCGGTGGAGTCCCAGTTGCCGGGAACGTGGATGGGGGACCAGTCGTCTTCGCTGGGGTTGAAGACTTTGGTGAAACGCCATTCACCGTCGAGGGATTGGGTCCATTGACCAGTTTCCGAGGCTACGAGGGAGAGGGTGGTGAGAAGGAGGAGTGCGAGTGTTTTCATAGATATTAAATTAGGAGATGAGTGAATTGCGATGGCATCTTGTTAACGCCGGGTTGCTTTGACGGTTTCCGACCAGTGGCTTTCCCCGGACTCAACGCCGCGCTTCATCTTGAAGAAGACTTCGTCCTGGCCTTCCAAATCGATGGAAACCATGCCTCTCACATTGGAGACAAATTCTAGGTTCAAGTCGTCTTGGGAGGTCCCGTATTTCACGGTGTAGTCGCCGTCGTCAAAGTCGCTGGAATAACCGATCACGAGCTTATCGCCTGTGATGAAGGAGTCCCAGATGATGGGAGGAAGTTCGTTTTGCCCGGCCGTCGCCTTAACCACTTTGGAGGGCTTGCTGTTTCCCTTGTCGTTTATGGCGAACAAGCTGAAGGTGTAACTCTTGCCTTCTTCTAAACCTTCCACGTCGATGCGATTCTCGATGGTTTTGTAGGATTCGTGAACTTCGCCATCTGGGCCTTCGTAGGTCACAAAGTATTCGGTGGCATTGGGCACGGCTTCGAAGAGAACTCTGACCGAATTCTTGCCAGGAAGGATTTCTGAAATCTCTGGAGTGAGTGCGTTTTGAAATGAGATCGTCTTGTCGAGTCGCGAGTATTGGGTGGGCGCGATGAGACTCAACGTAAGGTCCAAGGCATCCGAATGATCGCCCTCCCACTTGATGGAACCACTCCACTCGCCGTCGCTCGGCTTGATGTCCGGCAGGTCAATGGTATCGCTGGAAGTCACTTTCCCTTCCTTGTTCGTAAACTGGTAGCGCAGCTTGTAACCGTGCATGGCATGGCTCGGGTAATCCCGCTCGCCACGAACCGGCATTCGGACATCGGCGGTTCCCGCTTCGAAATCGATATTGCTCACTTCAATTCCCTTCACCGGGGCATGCTCTCTCTTGATTCGATCGAACAAACGCCGCTTCTGCCTCCAGGAATTGATCACTCCCCAAACTCGATTTTCCTCGGCGGTGGTCCCGGCGTAGGCGCTGCGGTAATCATTGAAGGTCCACATCGAGGTCCCAACCACGAACTCGTTCTTGTCGCGGAAGTGATTCGTCCACTCGGAGAAAATTTCCTTATCGCCATCGAGAGCGGTCGAGGGGAAGGGATCGAATCCAAACTCGGAGATGAAGACGGGCTTGTCCGGCCACTTCGTCCGGAGCGTGTTCAAGATTTCCTGCGGTTCACCCTGCCAGCGATACATGTTGTGCATGATGAGGTCGACGAAGGTATTCGGGTCCGTTTCGGGGGTGTATTCTTCCTTTTGTCCGGAGTTGCTCACGCAGGTGACTAGGCGATAGGGGTCGAGCTCTTCCTTCACGTAGGCCATGGCTGCCTTCCCGTATTCAAAGTGGTTGTTCAGCTCGTTGCCGACACTCCAGCCGATGATGCAGGGATGGTTGAGGTCGCGCTCGATCATTCCCTTGAGCCAGTATTTCGAAAGGAAGTAATTCTTCTCGGTGACCTCAACGCCATGCTCATCCCGAAGCTTCACGTAGGGTTCGTCGAGGATGAGAATTTCCTCTTCCTCCGGGTTGAGAGTGATTCCCTTCTCTTTTTCCAACTGAGCAACAGGATAGTAGTTGGCGCGAAACTCATCGTTATCCAAGTCCCGCACATTCGCTTCCTCGAAGATCAGAATTCCTTTTCGGTCGCAGACGTCGAAGAGTTTTTTGTCCTGCGTTCCGTGCATGATGCGCATGAAGTTGGCCCCGGCTTCTTTCATGAGATCGACGTCTTCTTCCAACACATGCAGCGGCTCGGATGAGCCCCAGTAGCGGTGCTCGCTCACTCGGTTGTATCCAGCCAAGCGCACAGGTTCGCCATTTAGGAGCATCTGGGAATCGGTGAGTTCCACTTTTCGGATGCCGAAGTGATCGTCTTTGCGGTTCAGGAGTCTTTCACCTTCGGAAATCGAGGTCTCGATTTGATACAGCTTTGGGTGATCAAAGTGCCAGAGTTCAACCAAGGAAGGCTCCAGCGCAGTTTCTAACACCACATCATCCTGCGAGTCCGGCTCCATTTGAATGGAGCCTTTCAAAGCCGTAATCTCCTCGCCGTCCTTGATTCGGGAATCGACCTTGATGGTCCTCGCTTCGGAAGAATTGTTCTCAACCCGCACCTTGAGCGTCAGTTTTGCAGCTCCAGTTGTGAGGTCGGGGTCCGCGTGAATGTATTGGTAGTCGATGCGGACGTCCTGATTTTTCGTGAGCGTCACATCCCGAATGATGCCGCCCCAGTTCCAGGTCGCACCAACGACTGCGCTGTTATCGACTTGAACCGCGAGCACGTTTTCTCCCTCAAAGTCCAAGGCGTCGGTGACATCAAACTCGAAGGGGGTGAAACCGCCTCGTTGCTTGCCGATCAACTTCCCGTTCAGGTAAACGGAGGACAGGTGATAGACCCCGCCGAACTTCAAATAATATCTCTCGTCGGGTTGCTTCTTCCAATCATCAGGAAGCTCGACAGTCTTTCGATACCAAGCCTTGCCGGTGTAGTTTGAAAACTCATTCAGCATGCCCCAGTGCCCGGGAACTTCCAAATCGTGCCAGTTCGCATCATCAAAATCGCGACGATAGACCTGATCCGGCTCCTGCTTGGCCTGGAGATACTTTTCTTCGGAGATTCCCCGAAACATCACCGCGTCTGCCGCAACGGCCCCGCTGACGATCGCGGTGAGCTCGACATAGTTTTCCTGATCCTTATCGAAGCGGTAGATGCCCAGGCTGTTCCACTCGTTGCAAAAGACGCGTTGGCTCACATACTTGGTGGTGACTCCTCCGGCGTGCTTAATGTTATACTGGGCGGTCAAGTGAGACCCGAAAGGATAGAAGGTGAAGGCCTCGTAGTAGCCTGACTTCTCGAACTTGGGATAAAACCGGAAGTAGGAATCGTCCTCTTTGTTCCCTCCTTTGAGGCTCGTCAGCGTGAAGGTGTGCTGCTGATAGTCCTCGCCGAAGAATTTCGAAAATCGCACTCCTTCTTTCATGCTCCTCCAGGCTCCCTTCGTCTCAACATTCGGATCCTTGTTATCGATGACGAGGTCCGTCTCCGATTCCTGAATGTTCATGTAGTTCGAGCCTTCGCCGTAGATGGCGTAGAACTTCCAGTCGCCATTCAGAGACAGTTCTTCCTCAGCTTGTTCCGCTCCGAAGACGGTTGAGGCGAGGGAGAGGGTGGTCAAGAAAGAGATGATGAGTGTGAGCATGAGATTTTAAGATTTGGAGTGCGGCGAGAATCGCCGCGTTGGTTAGCGTTGGATTGGATGAGGAGTTAGATAGGTAGTGAGAGGGGGTAGCGAGTTTGTGATGGGGAGGGCACGCAAGGGTTTTTGTTAGTGGAAGGGTGCAGTCCAGAGCGGCGATTCTCGCCGCACTCCAGAGTTCTAGTGGCATGAGATTTTGAAGAGGGCGGCGGGGACGGTGGCGGAGGGGTGGTCGACTTCGAGGGTGAGTTTCGAAGTGGTGACAGGGGTGTCGAGTTGGATGCGGTTGATGGTCTGGTGGTTCGCTTCGCAGGTGTGGAGGACGGTGCCGTTTTCATCGAGGATGCGGTAGCTGCGAACGCAGTGAGGCATGAGGTTCTCGGGGTGACCCCACTGGGAGGTTTCCATGGCGTGGTCGTAGTCGGTGTCGAAGTAGAGGGTGATCTTCGAAATGGTCTGGGGGGATTCCCAAGCGAGGTCGATTTTCGGGTTTTCGTCGGAAAGGTCGGCAGCCCAGGCGTTGGATGCGATCCAGGGTTTGGTGTATCCGTTTTTGAGGTGCTCCAAACTGTAGGCTGGGAGTGCCGGGTCGAGTTGGAGGGCGAGGTTTTGACCGGCAGGTCGGCGGTTGGGAGCCCAGAACTCGAAGCGGTCGATGCCGATTCCTTCGGGTGGAATTTGTTCGCCGTGGTTGGAGACCGCTTTGTTGAATTTCTTTTGCACCGTGACGAGTCCGGTGGCGAGGACGGCGCTAGTCTGGATTTCGACGTCAGGGTCTCCGTAGTAGCAGAGGAAGGCATACTTCGCTCCGCCGAGAGTTTGGGTGAATTCGGTAGTGATGGTTTGGGTTCCGGCGGTGACGGTGGTTTCGTGCTCTTCGAGAGTGAGGTCGGGGGTGTAGTTGTAGGGCTTCTCAGCGGTGCGTAGGGCGACTTTCACGGTGGAGTCTTTTTTGGCACGGATGGTGGCGGTGACTTTGACCTGGGTGTCGGCTTCGAAGGGGAGAAGCTGGGCGACGGGGTATTCGAGCGGAAGCCACTGGTCTTCGGCGGGGATTTCCGCAAGGGCGAGGGTGGAGGAGGCGGAGAGCTGGGCCGTTTGGACGAGGTCGGTGGGGTCGTCGATGGGGATGCCGGGGATGCTTTGACCGCTGATGTTGAGAGTATTTTGAAGGGTTTTGAGGGAAGCCGGTTCGAGGAGGTCGGCGGGTTTCTTGTGCTCGCGGAGGCATTGGGCGGCGGCAGCGCCGACAGCGGCTCCCCCATGGGCGCAGGTGAGGATCACCCTCGTAGAACCAAAAGCGACGTGAGAGGCGCTGATGATGCGACCTGCGAGGAAGAGGTTGGAAACGTTGCGACTGTAGTGACTGCGGTAGGGCAGTCCGTAGACACCCTTGGAGTGCCATTGGTTGCAGCCGGGCTTTTCGCTGTAGACGGCGTCGGCAGGGTGAAGGTCGAGGGACCAGCCTCCAGCAGCGATGGAGTCGTCGTGCTCGATTTGGTCAATGACGTCTTTCTGACTAATCATGTAGTCGCCTTCGAAGCGGCGGCTTTCGCGTTTGCCGGGGATGGTGCCGACCCACTCGAGAGTCATGGTTTCGGCTTCGGGGAACTTGCCGGAGTTTTTGATGTAGTCCCAGACGCCGTAGACCACTTTCCAGAGCTCCCATTTGATTTCCTCGGTTTCGTGGACGGTGTCGCGGCGGCCTCCGTATTCGAGCCACCAAAATTTGCAGCCGTGGTCGTGGACGTCGATGTTTCGGAAGCGCGGAAGCTGGGTGATGTCCTTGAGGGCGAATTCGGGTGCAGTGTAGGAGACGGGTTTGCCGAGGTCCTTGCTGTAGAAGTAGATGGTGTGGCCGAGGAGTTCACCGTAGCTGTCGTCGGGAGCGAAGCCTTCGTCGAACTCGCTGCCGTCTTCGGCGCCCATGCGGAAGGCAGCTCCGGCTTGGAAGGCGGCGATGCCGTCGCCAGAAGCATCGCAGAAGAGAGGCGCTTCGAGGGTGTAGCGGGTGGAGTTTTGGCTGCAGAAAGCGTGGACGCGCGAGATGGTGTTTGGGTCGAACTTCTCGACGGTGTGGGCGGCGGTGTTGAGGAGAAGGCGGATGTTGGGTTCGTTTTTGACCTTCTCTAACAGAATGGTGTCAAAGATGAGGACGTTGCCTTCTTTGTTGCGGAAAGTGTTCTCGACGAGGATTTCGTCGACGAGTCCGCCCTCGCGGGAGAAGCGGTTGTTGTTGCCCATGTGGGAAGTGGCACCGAGGGACCAGAGGCGGACTTCGCTGGAGGCATTGCCACCGAGGACGGGGCGGTCTTGCACGAGGGTGACTTGGATGCCTTGGCGTGCGGCAGAGATGGCAGCGCAAGTTCCTGCGAGGCCACCGCCGATGACGACTAGGTCGCAGGAGATGGTTTCGAGTTTGGTTTCGCGAACTTCAGAAGAGGCGTCTTGGTGGATCATTCGGATGAGGTGGGTGTCGTTTTACGGAGAATGTAAAAGAGAAAGGCGGCAAGGGCGGCGAGAGTGAGTCCGAAGCCGGCGAGCATGCCTTGATTTTCAGAATTGAAAGGAATGAGAATGAGGAAGGTCGCCGAGCAAACCGCAAGGCTGATGGCGACGATGCGAGCAGGGAGGGCGCTGGAGCTGGGTTCTTCGTCGGATTCCTCGGCTTGTTTGGAGAGGTCTTGGATTTTCTTCCAGCCGGGAGCTTCTTTTTTCTGAAGCAGAAGAAGGGCGGCGATGACGAGGAGGGGCAGGATGACTCCCGTGAAGGTGCCGTCGGCAATGATGGTTCCTTCTCCCACGCTGGTGAATTTGGTGAGGAGACCGAGAGGGAAGCAAAGCCCGACGGTGGCCCAGATGGCAGACATGCCGAGGTTGCGGAAGAAGAGAGCAAAGAGGGTAGGTGCGAGGAGGGGGGTGACCATAATTTGGGTGACCGAGATGATCAGTTTGGCCGCGCCGCCGAGGTAGGGAGTGGCGATGGCAATGCCGGCGATGACGAGACCGAGGATGAGGGTGAAGATGCGGCCCATGCGGACGAGCTGTTTCTCGGTGGGGTTGCCGGCGAGGGGTTCGTAGATGTTTTTGGTGAGGACGCCGGAGAAGACGTTCAGCTGCGAGCTGATCATGCTGGCGGTGGCGGAGAAGAGGGCGGCGATCATGAGGCCGAGCATGCCCACCGGGAGGACGGCCTTGCAGGACATGATGTAGGCGGTCTCGGACATTTGGGTGATGGCTTCGGGGGAAGCGCCTTCGGGGATGGGTTGCTGAATGCGCCAGAGGAGTGGTGGAAGGAGCCAGAGGAAAGGGCTGAAGAGGTAGAGGAGTCCGAAGAGGACGTTGCTTTTGCGAGCGTCCTTGGGAGTGGGGACGGAGAGGTTTCGTTGCACAAAGGCCCACTCGGCCCCGATCATGAAGTAGTGGATGGCGACCCAGCCGATGAGGAAGAGGAGGCTGTATTTCTCCGAGGTCACATTCATGAATCCTTCCGGAGTCTGGGTGAAGAGGGCGTTGATGCCGCCGACTTCGGCGAGGGAGAGCGGAATGACGAAGATGATGGCGAGGTTGAGAATAATGAACTGGAGGGTATCGGTCATCAGGACCGCCCAGAGTCCGCCGATCATGGTGTAGCCGACGACGACGAGCGCGAAGAGGAGGATGGCGATGTTGAGTTGGGGGCTGGAGAGAGCAGCGTTGGCCGCGCTGTCTTCACCCGCGATGACGGCGAGAATGAGACGGGCGATGGCGTAGAGAGCGCCGCCGGTTCCGACGATGCGGAAGACCATCATGAACCAGGTGTAGAAATGGAGCGCGGAGCGACCGAAGCGCTTGTCGACGTATTCGGCGGGAGTGGCGATACCCATTTTGCGCCACTTGCCGGCGACGGTGTAACCAGCGAGCAAGGCGGCAATGCCGTAGCAGAGATTGATGATGACTGCGACGGCTCCTTGCTCGTAGGCGATGCCTCCCCAGACCACGAAGGTGTTGGCGGAGAACATGGTCATGAAGGCGCTCAGGCCACTCATCCACCACGGGGACTGCCCGCCAGCGGCGAACATGTCGGATGAGTTTTTGACGAGACGTCCCAGAAAGACCCCGACAAAAACAGTGGCGAGGAGGTAGACGGTGAGGACGATCCAATCGACGGTGTGCATGAGGCTTAGGCTGCGGATTCGGGAATACGGTTGTTGAGGGGAGATGTTACAGAAATGAAATAAATTTAATCAATGCGCAATTTTTGAAAGGCGAGGTGTGGTGAAGGACGTTGTGTGGGTGTGAACAGACGCAGGATTTCGGTGTTGATGGCGGTGATTTCTGGGGGAGTAGGGTTCGGGAGCGAGCGGGGGGAGATTCATTCTTCGGAGTGGCCGGAAGAGCCGTTGGCGAGGATGGGAGAGGTGTTTGATTATTCGCAGTGGAAGTTGGTGTGGGAAGATGAGTTTGATTATCCGGAGGAAGAGTTGGAGACGAATTGGACCTTTCAGAATGGTCCCTCGCACAGTTTTGTTTTGTGCAGCCGATGGCGGGAGAACGCGAGTTTGAAAGATGGAGTCCTTTATTTGACCAACCGGAAGGAGTCGCGTGGGGGGCAGGATTGGACCTCGGCGAGTTTGTGGACGAAAAAGCGGTTCAAGTATGGTTACTATGAAGCTCGTTACAAGTATGCAGGGGCGGACGGGACGAACAATTCCTTCTGGTTGATGCCAATGGGGTGGAGGCCGAAAGAGCACAAGTGGGTGGAACTGGACATTAATGAGGGTCATTATCCGAACGAGATCAACACGAACATTCACAATTGGACGGACCGTTGGGAAGAGGATGGGAAAGAGAAGCATTGGGACGATCCGAAGCCGTATCATCTCGGGTTGGCGAAGTCGCCGATTTTCACTGAGGTGTTTGGCGAGGGGGTGAAGGCGGAGAAGGTTCGTTTGCGGGTGGAGAATGGATCGCGGTTGATTGTGAAGGAATTCCGGGTGTTTCCGGTGTCAGAGGCGGCTTATCCGCAGGAGAGTGAGTGGAAGCCAGGTTCGGGCTTGAGGAATTTGGTGGCGCAGGAGGGGGTGAGGGTGAGGGCGAGTGAGGGGATTCGGAGAGAGAGCGTGAAGACGCGACCGGAGAATGCGATTGATGGGAAGGTGGGGACGTCCTGGCTTTCGGCGATTGAGGGGGAGAAGTGGTTGGAAGTGGACTTTGGGAAAGAGGTGGAAGTGGGTGCGGTTCAGTTCGTGAATGGATGGACCAAGGGCGAGCGATGGAAGGGTCTGTTAGACCGTCACGGGATTGAGGTGTTTCGGGAAGGGAAGTGGGTGGAAGTGGCGCAGTTTGATTCGACGCTGGGGAATGATTTTTCGAAGACTTGGAACACCTTTGGTTTGATGTGGAACGAGGAGCGGCACGACATTTATTTCAATGGGCGTTTGATTCGGAGTATCCCGAATGAATGGAATCATAGTGAGACGAATATTTTGCTGAGTCTGGCGATCTTGAAGAATGGGATTGCGGGCCAGGTAACGGATGCAATTGATGGGACGAGCATGAAGGTGGACTGGGTGCGGTATTACCAGTTGAAGTGAGGATTGGTTCCCGGGTTGATTTTTCGCTTTGCAGTGGGGCGGAGCTGGTGCTCTGCGCTCCGTCTTTTTTTTAGCGGCGGTTTTCGGCGCGGTAGGTGTTTCCCTGCTTTTATGCACCAATTCCTTCGACTCGATCGTGGTAAACAGCAATGAGCTTTTGTTCGGGTAAAAGTTCGAGGATTTGGGGCCAGATATTGGCGATAAACTCTAGGAAGGGGCGGAGGCGCAGGTTGCCGATACGAAGATGAATGACGCGTGGCGGGGGGACGGAGAGCGCGATGCGGTCTGAAAAGTCAGCATCTTTCGTGATTATAACGAGGTTCTCTGTCTGTGCGTGATGCCAGATTTCGGTGTCGCTGGGCGATTTTCCCAAACTCGACACGTGTTAGAAGGGAAGGGGCGAATCGAGGCCTAGTTTTTGAGGAATGTTCTCGTCAATGAGAAAGCCGTTGTATGAGCCAGGCATGAAACTCAAGCGACGGGTTGCAGAGTGTAATGAGAAGAGAGGAGGCGGGAAGCGAAGCGGAGGCAGGCGTCGATATCTTCGTTGGTGAGGCTAGGATAGGCTTCCAGTAAATCTTGGCGAGAGTCGCCGGCAGCAAGGAAGTCGAGAACTGTCTGAGCTGTGATCCGAGTTCCCTCGATGACGGGGCGTCCGTTGCAAATGTCAGGGTTGATAGTGATCTGGCTCATATGCGGATTCTAGCATGAGAGCATCAGGTATGAAATGGTCGTTTTTCCAGAGGATTGCAGGTGATTTGCCAAATTCTGTGGGGCGGAGCTGGTGCTCTGCGCTCTGTCTTTTTTTTAGCGGCGGTTTTCGGCGCGGTAGGTGCGGGGGGTGAGGCCGGTGTTTTGTTTGAAGAGGTTGGCGAGGGCGGAGGCGGAGCGGAAGCCGGAGCGTTCGGCGACGGCTTGGAGGCCGAGGTCGGTGGTGCTGAGGAGTTTTTTGGCGAGTTCGAAGTGCACGCGCCAGATTTCGTCGTGGATGCTTTGGTGGAACTGGGAGCGGAAGCGTTGTTCGAGGGAGCGGCGGGAGAGGGAGGTGGCGGCGACGACGTCGTTGACCTTGATGGGGCGGTGGGCGTTGTGGTGGATGAAGTGGAGGGCGCGGATGAGGTCTTCGTCTTCGAAGGCGAAGGTGTCGGTGGAGCGGCGGGTGATTACGCTCGTAGGGAGAATGCGAATGGGTTGGCTGGGTGAGATGTCGCCGGACATGAGTTTGGAGAGGAGTCCGGCGGCTTCGTAACCGCGGAGTTCCATGTTGCAGTCGATGCTGGAGAGGGGGGGGTGGCAGAGTTCGCAGAGTTGAAGGTGGTCGCCGATGCCGAGGACGGCGATGTCTTCGGGGACGCGAAGATTGGCTTGGTAGCAGGCTTCGAGGACGCTGGCGGCGCGGCGGTCGGAGGGGCAGAAGAGGGCGGTGGGGAGGGGGAGTTTTTGGAGGGACTGGGCGAGGGTTTTTTCTTTTCCGAGGGGGGTTTTGAGGATGGTGACGGGGTGGCCGTGGTGGGCGAGGGTGTCTTTGAATCCGTCGGAGCGTTCGGTGGCGAAGGTGGAGTCGTGGAGGCCGACGAAGGCGAAGTGTTTGAAGCCACGGTCGAGGTAGTATTGGGCGGCGAGTTGGCCGCAGGCTTTGTCGTCGCTGACGACTGAGTCGGGAAAGTTGTCGAAGAAGCGGCCGGCGATGTTGACGACGGGGGCTTGGCAGGATTGAGCGGCGCGGAGGAAATTTTGGTCAGTGATGGAGCAGATGATGCCGTCGCCGTCCCATTGGGCGACGAGTTTGGCGAGTTCGGAGCGTTCGCCATCGAAGACGGTGGTGCGCCATCCGGAGTGGGTGTGGACCCAGCGTGCGATGCCGTCGAGGATGCGGGGGCCGTATCCGTGGAGGGATTCGACCATGAGGCCTACGCGTTTTTGGGATTTGGGCATTTGGCAGGCGGAATGGTGATTTGGTCTTGGGAAGGAGGGTGAATGGGGGGAGGGAGGAGAGGTTTGCGCAGTGATGCAATTTGGCTTGTGCGCAGCAGAACTTGAGGGCGAGAGGGAATTTTGTCAAAAATGAAAGAAGTATCCTGATTGCGCAGGGTGGTTGGAGAGGCTTCGTTGGTGGCCAAGGAGATGTTGGTGGATGGGGAGCGGATTGCTTTGGCGAGGGACGGGAGGAGATGGATGGGCGGGATTTGGAGGAGGGATTTTTTTGGACGGTGGGGGGGGAGTGGGGCAGGTTCGGGGTGTTGAAGGAAGAGTTGGGCAGGGAGGTTTTGCGTGATGTGTCGCGGTCGTTTTATTTGACGTTGCGTTTATTGCCGGAGGGGATGCGGGATGCGACGAGTGTGGGGTATTTGTTGGCGCGGTTGAGTGATACGATTGCGGATTGCGGGGGGGCGCGGAGTGAGCGGATGGAATTGTTAGGTCGGTATCAGGAGGTGTTGCGGACGGGGGTAGAGGGAGGGTTTCTGGGGAAGCTGGCGGGGATTGGGGAGGATGCGGGTTTGAGCGAG
The DNA here is from genome assembly GCA_039186735.1 of Verrucomicrobiota bacterium. Classification (GTDB taxonomy): domain Bacteria; phylum Verrucomicrobiota; class Verrucomicrobiia; order Verrucomicrobiales; family Akkermansiaceae; genus Roseibacillus. The sequence continues at coordinate 27,206 of JBCCZX010000012.1, forward strand.
GGGGAGCGGGTGTTGGTGCGACGGTTTCGGGAAGTGTTGCAGTGGTGGGGTGAGTTGGAGGCTTGGAAGCGGAGGGAGGTGCGGGAGGTGGCGTTGCGGATTTCGGGGGGGCAGTTGTGGGATTTGAAGCGGTTTCCGGAGGGGGAGGTTGTGCGTTTGGAGCGGGGAGAGGAGTTGGAGGAGTATTGTTATGCGGTGGCGGGATGTGTGGGGGAGTTTTGGACGGAGGTGGGTTTTGGTTGTGAGGAGGGATTTGCGAGGAAGTCGCGGGAGGAGATGCGGGAGTTGGGCCGGCGGTATGGGAAGGGGTTGCAGTTGGTGAATATTTAGCGGGACGAGGGGGAAGATGAGGAGCGGGGTCGGAGGTATTTGCCGACGGAGCGGGAGGAGTGGTTGGAGGTGGCGGCGGCTTATTTGAGGGATGGCTTGGCGTATGCGCGGGAGTTGCGGGGGAGGCGGGCGAGGATGGCGACGGTGTTGCCGGCTTTGATTGGGTTGGAGACTTTGGCGTTGTTGCGGGAAGCGGGGAGAGAGGAATTTGCTGGCAAAGTGAAGGTGAGTCGGGGGGTGGTGTGGCGGTGTTTGTTGCGGGCGGTGTTTTGGTAAGCTGGGTGGGGATTTTGGGGGGTGTTTTTCATGACAGAAGCCGGGGGTGATGAACTGCGGGAAAATTGACCGGTGAGGGTCGGTGCCGTAACTCTACGGGAAGCTTTTCATTCAAGAGAGCTTTGAGAACGCATGAAGCCGACGTTGCCGGGATATCAGATTGGGGACTTCATTGGGAGGGGGGTCTTTGGGGAGGTGTGGGCTGGAGAGGATCCGGTGGGGAATGAGGTGGCGGTGCGGGTGCTGGATGCGGGGGTGTGTCAGGTGGATTATTTGCGGGCGAGTTTGGAGCGATTGGAAGGGTATGAGGGGCAGGGTCACGGGCCGGTGCCGGTGTGGTTGAAGGTGTTTAATCTGAAGCGGCCGTTGTTGGTGACGCCGTTGTTGGGAAGTTGGATTGAGGGGCGGTTTTTGCCGAGTTGTTTGCAGGCGCGGTTGGGTGAGTATTTGGGGAGGGAGACGGCGGAGCCGTTGGTGAAGTGTTTGGCGTCGGCGCTGGCGGTGTTGCATCGCAATCAGGTGGTGCACGGGCATTTGAAGCCGGGGAATGTTTACATTACGGAGGAGGGTCGGGTGCAGGTGGGGGATTATGGTTGTGGGTGGAAGTCGGGCAAGGCGATGAGTGGGTTTAGTGATGCGGTGTTGTATATGCCGCCGGAGCAGTTGCGGAATGCGAGGGGGTTGATGAAGGAGGAGGGGTATCGGTGGGATGTTTATGCGTTTGGGGTGTTGGCGTATCGTTTGTTGGAGGGGCGGTTTCCGCGGTGTGGGGAGGAGTTTGAGGGGGTGGCTCCGGTTCCGGGGGTGCTGGCGAAGGAGGGGGTGGAAGCGAACTTGCGGGCGGTGGCAGATTTGTTGGAGGCGGAGGGCGAAGTGACGTGGACGGGGGAGGTTTCGCCGGTGTTGCGTTCGATTGTGGAGCGTTGTTTGGCGATTGATCCGCGGGAGCGTTTTCGGGATATGGTGGAGTTGTGTGAGGTTTGGGAGCGGGAGTTGGTGACGGTGCGTTATCATGTGGATATGGAGGTGATGTCGGGGCATTTGAAGCGGGGAGAGGCCGTGAAACGGTTGATGGTGTGGGGGGCGGCGGCGAGTGTGGTGTTGAGTGCGTCGTTGACGGCGATTTGGAAGATGCGGGAGCATTCGTTGGAGGGGCAAGTGAAGATGGCGGAGAGTTCGGCGAAGTTGTCGAAGGGTTTGGAGGTGATGGCGGTGACGGAGCGGAATCGGGTGCAGGGGGATAATGAGACTTTGGTTGCCGCGTTGGCGTTGGCGACGAATGAGATTGAGCATTTGTCGGCGAGTCGGACTGAGTTGTTAGATTGGGCTTTGGAAGAGGGTGGGGCGGTGGTGCCGCGGGTGACGAGTCGGGAGGAGCGTTTGGAGCGTTTGGATGGAATTTATGCCGGTTTGTTAGATGGGGAGGGGGCAGAGGGGAACGAGGTGTTTCGCCGGCAATGGTTGAAGGAGCGGGCGATGTTGGCGGTGGCGCAGGGGAAGACTCGGGAGGCCCGGGCGCTGTTGCGAGGCGAGGTGAGCGATTTGGGAGCGCGGGGTTTGACGGAGTTGTTGTATTTGGAATCGGAGCAGCGTTCGGCTTCGACGGCGGAGATGGAGATGGCGCGGAATCTGGTGAAGCGTGAGGGGGGGGGATTGGAAGGTTGGTTGATGGTGGCTTTGGATTTGGTGGAGGCCCGTGGATGGGAGCGAGAGGGCAAGGGTGATCAGGCTTTGCGCAAGTATGGTGGTTTGTTTCCGCAGTTGGAGGAGTTGAGGGCGGCTGATCCGGGAGTGATTTCGTTGGTGCAGAGCGAAGTTCGATTGGAGGCGGCGATGGTGGCGGAGGGTGCTGGCCGGGATGATGTGGGGGATGTGTTTCGGGAGCGGGTGGTGCGCGAGTTGGCCAGTTTGTTAGAAGAGGAGAGTGTGCCGGAGGAGTTGAGGATGCGGTTCCGGGAGGAGTATGTGGTGGCGGCGGTGGGGCTGGCAGAGCGCGCTTATGGGGCGGGGGATTTGCAGAGTGCGGAGGAAATAGCGAAGGCGGCTTTGGCGCAGGTGGATGAGCCTCCGCATGAGGATGTGCGGACGGCGGTGGCGGTTTTGCAGGCAGTTTTGGCGGGGTGTGAGCGGGAGATGGGGCAGACGGAGAAGGCGGAAGAGCAGTTGTCGGCGGCGTTGCGGTTGATTGAGGAGAAGCAAGGTGATGAGCGTTTGGAGCAGTGGCGAAGGTATCGGGAAGCGATGTTGAAGTGGCAGATGGCGGGGGTGCAGGGTCAGTTGGGGAATGAGCAGGGTGAAGTGGAGTATGGCCGGGAGGCGCTTTATCTTTTGCGGGGTTTGTTGGACGGGGCTTCGGTGCGGCCGACGGCGATTCAGGTGCACCGGGTGATGGGGTATTTGTGTAGTGACTTGGCGCGAGCGAGTGAGGCGCTGGGGGTAGAGGAAGAGGAGCCGTTGGTCTTGTTGGATGAGGCGATTGAGTCGTGGAAGTTTTTGCGCGAAGCTGATCCCGAGGAGACGGAGTATCATCGGGGTTTGGAGTGGTGTGAGAGTCAGCGGGAGGATTACTGAGGTGGCTTTTTAGGTCATTTCGTCGAGGGCAAGGGTGGCAGCGCCGAGGAGGCCGGCTTCGTTGCCGAAGTGAGCGGGGATGATTTTGAGGTGTTCTTTGAAGGGGGCGCCAATTTGGGAGAAGAGTTTTTCTTGGAGGGGTTCGAAGAGGAGGGGGCCGGCTTTTGAGACGCCGCCGCCGATGATGATGACTTCGGGGTTGAGGAGGAAGACGGTGGAGGTGAGGGCGCAGGCGAGTTTTTCGGCGATGCCATTCCAGACGGAGAGGGCGATGGGGTCGCCGTTGTTGGCGGAGTCGGCGAGGGTTTTGGGGGTGCAGTCGTCGAGGGAGAGGCGGTGGCCGGCTTCGCGATAGAGTTCGCGGGCGCGGGCGACGATTTCGTTGTTGCCGATGTATTCTTCGAGTCCGCCGTGGTTGCCG
>JBCCZX010000013.1:0-30526 GCA_039186735.1 Verrucomicrobiota bacterium
CAAATGCGTCTTCCCTGCCCCCATATCCCCCACCAACGCCAAAACCGCTCCCGCCTCCACCTCACCACCCCACTCACCCCCAACCCCCAACAAATCCTCCACACTCTCGCATTCTCGGGGAAAAATCATCTCGCTAAACTTCAAAAAAACTTGCTGCCACCACCCCACTGTGATGAATTCCCCGCCCGCCTCGCGAGAAGCACCTCTTCCCGATGCCACCGCATCGACCGCAAGGCAACCGAATTTCAAACCAAGGAGACACCATGGCCTACGCAGTAATCAAGACCGGAGGAAAACAATACCGAGTTTCGGAAGGTGACATCATCGACGTCGAAAAACTCAACCTCGAAGTCGACTCCGACACCACCTTCGAAGAAGTCCTCATGGTCAACGACGGCAAAACCATCAAAGTCGGCACCCCCATCGTCGATGGCGCCTCCGTCTCCGCCAAAGTCGTCGACCAATTCCGTGGACCCAAGGGCGTCGCCTTCAAATTCAAGCGCCGCAAAGGCTTCCACAAAACCAAAGGCTTCCGCCGCCACCTCACCAAACTCGAAATCACCGGCATCAACGCTTAATTCATCCCAACCTCTTCGAACGATGGCTCACAAAAAAGGACAAGGCTCCGTTAAGAACGGACGTGACTCACGCAGCAAGCGTCTCGGCGTCAAAAAATTCGGCGGCGAAACCGTCATCGCCGGCAACATCATCATCCGCCAGCGCGGCACCAAATGGCACCCCGGCAAAAACGTCGGCATCGGCAAAGACCACACCCTCTTCTCCCTCATCGATGGCAACGTCTACTTCGACCGCGACGGCCGCCGAGTCAACGTGGCTGAAGAAACCGCCGCCAACTAGCAAATTTCAACCATCAGTTGATCGACTTCAAGATAACGGCGGACCGCAAGGTCCGCCGTTTCACTTTCCACCATGTTCCACATCGTCCTCCTCGAACCCGAAATCCCCCACAATGCCGGAGCCGCCGGTCGCCTCGCCGTCGCCACCGGCTCCCGCCTCCACCTCATCAAACCCCTCGGCTTCTCCCTTGACGACAAACAAGTCCGCCGCGCCGGTCTCGACTACTGGCAACACGTCGACCTCAAAGTCTGGGACCACTTCGACCAATTCACCGCCGCCACCACCTCCAGCCGCAAATGGTTCCTCACCACCAAAGGCTCAAACCCCCTCTGGGACGCCTCCTTCCAAGACGGCGACTACCTCATCTTCGGCGCCGAAACCCGTGGCTTCTCCCCGGAACTCCAAAACACCATCCCTCCCGCACAAAAGCTGCGCATTCCCATGTCCGAAGGACCCATTCGCTCGCTCAATCTTTCCACGAGCATCGGCATCGTCCTCTACGAAGGACTACGCCAAACAAGCTAAGAGAAAAGGACTCGCCGCACTTAGCGGGAATCACTCGTCGCCTTGATATCGCTCAAAGCTGCGATGAAATCACCGAGCACCTCGCAAGGCACCATAATCGTGTCGCGGTTTCCGCCCACATCTTCCGTAATCTTCACCACACGTCCCCGCGCATTCTCTTTCAGATCCAAGAAAAACGTTTTCCGGTCCGCCAAAATCTTCTCCGTATGCAACAACTCGCTCTCCACAACTGCTCCCTAAGGTTAAAGACCCACGATGGCGAACTCTCCCCAGACGTCAAGTAGGATATTTCAGCGGAGACCGACTGCCGCCCGAACCCTTTGCAAAACCTTGTCTGCCTCCTCTCGCGCCCGCGCCGCTCCCTCCGCCAAAACCCGGTCCACAAACCCCTCATCCGCCAAAATCTCCTCTCGCCGCTCCCGCATCGGTGCAAAATAATCCCAATACCCCTCAAACAACCGCTGCTTCAAATCACCATAACCAAATCCCCCCGCCTCAAAATCCGCCACCATCTGCGCCAGCTCTTCCTCACTCGCAAACAAACGATACAAATCCAGAATCATCGACCCCTCCGTCGGCTTCGGCTCCTCTACTGGCGTCGAATCGGTCTCAATCTTCATCACCAACTTCCGCATCTTTTTCTGCGCCCCGAAAATCGGAATCGTGTTGTTGTAACTCTTCGACATCTTTTGCCCGTCCAAACCTGGCACCTTCGCCACCTCATCCCGAATCCGTGGCTCCGGTAACACCAACGTTCCCTCTCCATACGCCTCATTCACCTTTCCCACCAAATCCCGCGTCACCTCCAAATGCTGCTTCTGGTCATCCCCTACCGGCACCAAATTCGCATCATAAAGCAAAATGTCCGCCGCCATCAAAACCGGATACGCAAACAAAGCATGATTCGCCGAAACCCCCTTCGCCACCTTGTCCTTGTAGGAATGGCAACGCTCTAACAACCCCATCGGACACACCGTCGACAAAATCCACGCCAGCTCATTCACCTCCGGCACATCCGACTGCCGGAAAAACACCGCCCGCTCCGGATCCAAACCACACGCCAAAAAATCCACCGCCAACTCCCGCACATTCTCCCGCAACGCCCCCGGATCACTCGACGATGTCATCGCATGATAATCCGCAATAAAATAAAACGCCTCCCCCTCCTCCTGCAACTTCACCGCCGGCTCCATCGCCCCGAAGTAATTGCCAATGTGCAACTTCCCCGATGGCTGCAATCCCGTCAAAATCCGCATCCCGCTTCCCTATCCAAGCTTCCCAACCGAGTCGAGCCTTCGCCGTCTCAACACAACCGCACCATGTCCTTCACAAACTGCTTCCACAAAAAAAACAACCCCTTCCACGAATACTTGAAGTGCCCATCCTCCGTCAGCTCGATAATCCGATGCTCCAAATTATGCTCAATCTGCACCCTCATCTCCGCCTCAATCTCATCCTCCAAATGATCCGGGTCCGGCGTCATCAACTGATCCTCCGTCACCCTGTTCTTCACCAAAAATTTCCGATGATCCTCAAGAATCTGCTGAAAGCTGTTTTTCTCACAAGGCACATGATTCCACACCACATCCGGATGATTCTTCAACGTCGGTGAAAACGGAAAATTCGTCGTTCGAAACGTCCGTCCCGAATCACAGCGCGTCGTCACCGAAATAAACGCAAAAGCCACATTCTCCTGCTCACACAAACACACCGACGCCACCGCCCGCTCCTCCGCATTCCAAAACATCCGGAAATACTGCTCCATCCCCGCCCACTTCCACGCCGAATCCCCCACATGATCAAAATGCGCATCTTCCATCGACACCAGCGCCTTCGACGCATTCGGAAAAAATTCGTCGTCCGGCGGCTCTTTATGCCGCAGCCGATTCTGCACCGGCAACCTCAACCGCCGCACCCGCGTCAACAACTCCACCCACGGCAGAAAAAACCAGCCCACCACCCCAACCGACCCCCACATCGCACAGTTCGTAATGAAATAAAGCCCCAAAAACGAAGAAATCAGAAACAACAAAGCCCCTAGTTTTCTCGCCCAATTCTTCCGGCAAGCTCGAAAAGCCGCCGCAAAGACCAGGATTCCAATAACAATCAGTGCCTCTTTCACTCAATTTAAGGTGCGCATGGGGGATAACCTCCTACTAGTGCACGCGAACGGATTCTCCGTCCAGTGAGGATTTTCATTTCCTCCCCACCCACCTAACTTCCCCTCATGGCCATCGAACCCTACGAAAACACCCTCCCCACCCTCGGAAAAGACGTGTTCCTCGCCTCCTCTGCCGACCTCATCGGACGCGTCACCCTCGGCGACGAATCCTCCGTCTGGTACAACACCACCCTCCGCGGCGACATCAACGAAATCATCGTCGGCCCCCGCTCCAATATCCAAGACAACGCCGTCCTCCACCTCGCCGACGACTACCCCTGCCTCATCGGCGAACTCGTCACCGTCGGCCACTCCGCCATCGTCCACGCTGCCACCGTCAAAGACGAAGTCCTCGTCGGCATGGGCTCCATCATCCTCGACGGCGCCGTCATCGGAGAACGCTCCATCATCGGCGCCGGCGCCCTCGTCACCGGCGGCACCGAAATCCCCCCCGGCTCCCTCGTCCTCGGCTCCCCCGCCAAAGTCGTCCGCACCCTCTCTCTCGCCGAACAAAAAGACGTCAAGTCCTGGGCCGAAAAATACGTCCGCCAATCCCGAAAATTTCTCGCCCGCAACGCAAAGCACTAACTCCCCTCAAACAATAAAATCCTATTCATCCTATCCATCCTGGTCCACAAACAACCAACCCACCCCGCTAATGAAAGTCGATCTCGTCCAAGTCGAACCCATTGCCCTCCTGCCCACCAAGGCCGGCTGCGCAGTCTTCCTCGGCGACGGCAACAAAGTGATCGTCTTCTACATCGAACCCGCCATCGGCGCTTCCATCAACGCCGTCCTCTCCGGACAAAAACCTCCCCGCCCCCTCACCCACGACCTCTTCGTTCAAATCCTCGAAGCCTTCGGCGCCACCGTCACCCACGTCGTCATCTCCAAAGTCGAAGACGATGTCTTCTACGCCCACCTCCACCTCACCGCCCAAAACGAAATCATGGAGAAAAAAATCATCGATGCCGACGCCCGCCCCTCCGACTGCATTGCCCTCGCCGTCCGCCAGGAAGCCCCCATCATGTTCGTCAAATCCGTCTGGGACGAACAACCCGACATGTCCCACGTCCTTGAAGAACTGCGCGAACAAGGCATCACCGAAAGTTAATGCAACTTTCAATGCAACCACCTCGCGTTACAATTTGTTTCGAAAACTTCCCTTGCGCCGACTTGCTTTGACCCTACGATCAGACTGCTATGGCTAATTCAAACGTTGCGGAATTACCCGCCTATCTTTCTGAAGAAATTCTTCTGAACCCCGAAAAACGCGAGTTCCCACCCTTTGACCTCGCGAATCTTCTCGGCACCGTCTTCAAACCCACCCAAGGCTGTAAAGTCTGCATCCTCACCGACTTCGAAGAGCCAAAGGAACTCATCAAGGATTTCAACTTCCTCTCCCACCCCGAATTCGAAGTCCAAAAGAACGCCTACCACCACTTCTACGAAGGCCTCAAACAAGGCGTTCTCGACGAACTCGGCATGACCGGCGGTGAAATGTTCGCCTACCGCTACACCTATGGCTCCAACCTCGACCTCAAAGACGAAGTCTGGGACACCGATGGCAACCAACTCTCCCTCGATAACGACATCTATCCCAATTACGACATCATCCTCTGCATCTCCACTTGGTCCGCCACCGCCCCGCTCACCGCCAAATGCAAGGAATACAACTTCCGAGGTGCCACCATGCACGGCATGAACGACGTCATCCTCAACTCCGGCCTCGCCGTCGATTACGAAGAAGTCTCCGCCGATGCCGAAAAAATTCGCCTCGCCATGACCAAAGCCGACTCCATCGAAATCGATTTCGAACTCGAAGACGGCACCATCCTCACCGCCTCCCTCGACCTCGAACAACAAGAGGCCCAAAAGTCACATGGTCTCTGTCAAGGCACCGCTCCTGATATCGCCAACCTCCCCGCCGGCGAAATCTACTACGTTCCTCGCAGCGCAAACGGAAAATTCCCCATGAAATACGAGGACGGCACCCTCGGCGTCCTCGACGTCGTCGATCGCAACGTCATCAAGTCGACCCTGATCGAAGGCAACCAGGCCACCATAGACGACCACAACCAACGCCTCGCCGACGACCCCATGATCGGCACCCTTGGCGAACTCGGTTTCGGCACCCAGGTCCTCCCCGTCTCCTACCAGGACATCCAGGACGAAAAAGTCCTCGGCACCTGCCACCTCGCCACCGGTCGCGACGACCATCTCGGCGGCGACATCATCCCCGACATGTTCAAAAAGCACGAGAACTCCACCCACGACGACATCCTCTTCGCCCCCCACAAAACCCCCAATTTCAACGTCAAGGAAGTCCGCATGAACAAAGACGGCGGCCAGGAAGTCATCATCGAAAACTTCCGCCCCTCAAAATTCATCATCGACGCCCTCTCCTCCTAAAATTAAACTATGCGAGCGTGAGTGCCTTGGAAATTGAGCAAATGACCACCTCGGAAAAACTCCAAACCATGGAGTCACTCTGGGAGTCTCTCTCCAAGGACAACCAATTCAATGCCCCCGATTGGCACGACGACATACTCAAGAAACGCGCTAAGAGAATCACTTCCAACGAAGCAAAGTATCTCACTCTCGCAGACCTCAAGAAAAAGCTGGCTTCTTGAGACAAGTCGTCATTCTCGACGAAGCCGGAGAAGACCTCGAACGGGCCAAGGACTTCTACGAAACCTGCGAAGTCGGTGCAGGAGACTACTTCAGCGACTGCTTGATTGCTGAACTCGCCTCATTGGAATCACATGCAGGAGATCACCCCGAAAGAAACGGCTTCCACAAAATGAATGCCAAGCGCTTTCCCTACTCCATCTACTACGATCTTGATGAAGATTGGGTTCGCATAGTCGCCATCCTCGACATGCGCCAAAATCCGCCCCAACTTCGCAAACAACTCAAAGATCGAAGTTAACCCGATGAAACGCTACCAAACCGTCGAACTCGGCGACCTCCCCCCCGTCGACTGCTGCTGCGGCACCACCCGTCGCGGCTTCGCAGACCTTCCCGAGGCCCCCGCCTCCGTCCACCTCCTCAACGTCAAAGACGAACCGACCTCGCACTACCACAAACAAACCGCCGAAATCTACGTAATCCTCGAAGGCAAAGGCCACCTCGAACTCGATGGCGAACTCATCCCCGTCAAACCCCTCTCCGCCATCCTCATCAAACCTCACTGCCGCCACCGCGCCATCGGCCAACTCAAACTCCTCAACATCCCCGTCCCCAAACACAATCCCGACGACTTCTTCTACGACGAAACCGCCGTCGCCACTGGCGAGACACCCCGACACTAATGAGCAACATCTACGAAACCGACAAACTCCTCGCCGAATACCTCCTCTTCCACTTCGCCAAACCCGAAGACATCCTCCCCTGGAACTTCGGCCCCAAAGAAGCCCTCGACTATCCGGTCCGGGTCGCCGAACACTTCTCCAACACCCCTGTTGACCGCGGTCTCGACATCGGATGCGCCGTCGGCCGCTCCACCTACGAAATGTCTCGGAACTGTTCCCAAGTTCTCGGCATCGACTACTCCCACGCCTTCGCCAACGCCGCTGAAGAGATGAAACAAGGCCCCCGCCAAATCCCCCGCCTCGAAGAAGCCCACCTCACCACCGACCTCTCCGTCACCCTTCCTGGGAATCTCGACCCTTCCCGCTCCACCTTCGAACAAGGCGACGCCATGCACCTCCGCGAAGACCTCGGGACCTTTGACCGCATCCTCGCCGCCAACCTCATCTGCCGTCTCACCGAACCCAAACTCTTCCTCGACCGCCTCCCCGCCCTCCTCAAGCCCGGCGGCGAACTCGTGCTCGCCACCCCCTGCACCTGGCTCGCCGAATTCACCCCACCCGAAAACTGGCCCCAAGGCTCCACCCTCGATTGGCTCAAATCTCAACTTTCCCCCCACTTCAACCTCCTCTCCGAAACCGACGAACCCTTCCTCATCCGCGAAACAGCTCGCAAATTCCAATGGACCGTCGCCCTCGTCACCAAATGGCAACGGAACCCCTAAAACCCCACCTCTTCCCTCTCAAGTCGCCGCAACAACGCTCCCATCGACGGCCCCACCGACGAATCCTCAGCTCCGCGCAATGCCTCCACCGTCCCCGTCGGGTCCAAGCGATTGGTCCGGTGCATCACATACCCCCGTCCCAAACTCAACCCGTCCGCCTCATGCATCTCAAAATGCAAATGCGCCGGATAAATGCCATCCGCACCCCCCACCTCCCCTATCTCCTGCCCTCGCACCACCACCATATCCAGCGCCACTTTCATTCGATGCAGATGCGCATACATCGACTGCAAAATTCGCCCATCCTCCAACTTGTGCGCCACCACAATCGTCTTCCCCCACCCCCGGCTCGGCTCACCGGCATACACCACCAAACCATTCGCTACCGCATAAACCGGATCACCCAGATCCGTATTCATTCCCCCGATTCCATTCAAATCATCGCCCGTATGCCGACCTCCACGCCGTTCATTCATCTCCCAAAATGACTGCGCATCATAAGTCAACGCCCCATGCGCAGAGCCCATCGGATAATCAAACCGATCCGCCACGGGAATCCGAAAACGATCAATCCCCGAAAACAAATGCATCCGATGATCCCGCGGCGGAATCCGTCGCCCATCCTCAAACTCCACCTCATAACCGCCCGGCGCATCCGCCTCCTGCCACGTCCGCAAACTCTGCACCGCTGGCGGACCCTCATCCGGCCCCTGCGAAATCGCATACCCCACAAACACTGCCGCCAGCGCAATCACCCCAATCGTCAGCGCATGCCGCCCCCTCATCAAAAATCCAAGTAAATCTCCGTCCGCCGGTTCGCCCGCCGCCCATCCGGATTATCTTCACCAGTCTCCGTCTCATTCGGCCGGTTCGGCCGACTCTCCCCCTCTGCCCGCGTCAAAATCTGCTCCCGATTCACCCCCCGCTCCGCCAAAAACCCCCGCACCGCCTCCGCCCGTCGAGCCGATAGCTCCCGGTTATACTCATCACTCCCCAACGCATCCGCATGCCCGGCAATCGTCAACGTCCGGCTCCCATCCGTCTTCAACACATCCGTCACAATCTCCAACTGCCGCAACGTCCGCGGTGCCAACTCCGCCTCATCGAAATCAAAAAACAACACCAGCGTATCCCCACCCGACGGCTTCGGCACCAAAGGCGTGTAATACACATCCCCTCCCGCTACCCGATTCGCATAATCCGCCAACAACGCATCCAGATTGATCTCCGTCACCTGCCAACCGCCATTCTCCAAATTCCGTGCCAAGTTGATTCCAAACTGCGCCGGCTTCCCCTCCTCACCCGTCAAAACGTTTGCAAGATATCCCGCATTGTTCTCCCGGTTAAACATCGCCCGCAACGGCTTCTTCGGATCGAGCTGATACTTCGCCTCCTCAAAAATAATACACAACGCCGCTATCTTCGCATCCGACACCTTCTTCGTATCCACCAACGACTTCGCCACCCCGAAGTCCTGCACCAAAGCCGCCAACAAAAACGCATCGCTCACCGTCAAAGCATCATCCGTCAACTTCGGCACCGTCGAATCCGGTAAACTCGGCTCCGACTCGACAACCTCCTCCCCCTCTCCCTCTGTCAACTCCGCCTCCACCTGCGGATCACCCGCGACCAGCACCGGCTCAGAATCTGGCTCCTCGCTCGTCAACGCTGGCTCATCGGGCATCCGCAACGAATCCAACTGCCACTTCCCGTTCTCGCCACGCGCAATATCCAAAAACAGCGGCCTCGGCCCCGACTCCCACTCCAACGCAAAACGCTTCTTCCGCTGAATCTCCAACTCTCCCACCTCCCGCAACTGCGCCAACCGCAACCCTGCCGCTCCCGCCTGCCTCTGCAAACTCGCCAAATCCACTGCCGATAAGCGCGCATTCCCAAACACCCCATCCACACCCGCCAAATCCCCACTCTCCAACGCCTCCCCAATCAACTGCGCAACACCCTCCGGCGTACTCAAATCCACCGCCACCCCCACCGCCTCCAAAGTCTCCTCCGCTGTCTCCTCACTCACCCCGGTTGAACCCAAGTCCAACTCCTCCACCTTCTCTTCCTCCTTCGGTAAAGGCTTCACCGGCACACCAGACGGCAGAGTCTGGTTCGCCTGCAACTCATCCGCACTCCCCTTCACCAACCAAAGCCCCGCACCCACAAGACCCAGAATGAGAAGCACCACCAAGATCAGGGGTCCCCACTCTCGCTCCTCATCCTCGTAGGCCATGCCCGCCTTTTACTCCCGAATCCCCACCCACGCAATGTCCGATCCCTCTCTCAATCCGAAGACGACAACTCCAGAATCTCAATCTTCCGAAACTCCGTCGGCGCACTCTCCGCCTGCAACGAAATCGTCCCCCCCTCAATCAATTCCCCCTCGTCCGTCTGCGGATACTCATACTCAAACACCACCTCCCCATTCACCCGATGCACAATCTTCTCACTCCCCCGCACCTCCAACTCCAAGCTCACCCACTGATCACCCGCAAACGACTTCGACACCGACTTGATGCAATGCCTCTTGTCCACCTCCCCATCAATCAACACCTGCGTCTCCGGCGTACACACATTCGCCGTCTGCCGCTCTTGCCCCTCCTCCGCTCCCAACAACTGCACCTCGATACTCCGCGGAAAATCCTGCCCCAACTTCATCGACTCCGCCGTCTGCCCATGAATCATCACCCCGTTATTGCGCCACGCCCACTTCGGCCCGCCTGCCACCTGCTCCCCCACAAACCGATACTCCACCCGCAACTTGTAATGCGAAAACTCCTTCTCAAAAAACAAATGCCCGAACATCGCACCCCACTCCTCATACTCATCATAACTCACCTTCAACACCCCATCCTCCACCCGAAACGTATTCTTCGGATTCTCCCCCAACTCATACCCGCGAAACTTCGGCGTCCACCCCGATAAATCCTTCCCGTTAAACAAACTCACCCACTCTTCCGCCCCCAAATTCGCCCCCGCAAATACCACCCCCGCCATCAAAATCACGTTCGCACTCTTCATCAGTGCCCCCTTTAACGTCACTCCGAGCGCGTTTTCTTCACCTCTTTCAACCAATCACTCAACTCCGGCTGAAAACTCCAACCAAAACGAATCGTCGCCACATCCCGCATATTCTTGCCCTCCGTCGGAATCGCCCCCCGCGAAACCCAACCCTGAATCGCTCCATTCGCCTCATACGCCGTAAACTGCGTCGTCTCAATCTCATGCGGCGTCCCACTCGGAATCACAATCTCCCCACCCTCATCCGCAAAATGCACCTTCAACAAACCCTTGCCCTGCAAAAATAACTGATCCGTCCGACTCTCAAACGGAACCAAAAAGAAGCGATAATGCACCTGCCCACCCGCTTCCTTGTAAATAATCTCATACTTCAAATCACTCCCCGCCGCCTCAAAATCACCCTTCGAAATCATATAATTCCTACTCTGCCCCACCGAAGCCTCCGTCGCCCCACTGATTCCTCCCGCCAACTCCCGTCCCCCCACAACCCCTTCCCGCGAATCAAACTCCTCCACCGACATCGCTCCCCCCTCCGCATTCGCCAACGCCCCCGCCAACTCCTCATTCGGAATCTCCCCATTCTCCACCCCCTCAAAAGTAACTGTCGCCTCATCACTCCCCCCCTCTGGCATCGCAAACTGCGCCTCATTCGCCGACCCCGAGGCCCCATCCCCAGCCACCCCATTCGCCTTCGCCTCCGCCGCCATCTGCGCCAACTTCTCCTTCGCCTCCTCCCGCGCCTCCTCCGTCATATTCGCCCCCATCTCCTCGGCCATCGCACCTGCTCCCATCTGCCCCGCTCCTCCTTCACCTTCCGCACCCGCTTGCCCTTCAGCCGCCGCCATCTCCTCCTTCTCCCGCTCCGCATCACCCTTCGAACCAATAATTCCCACCACCAGCCACGCCACAATCAACAACAACCCGCAACCCACAATCGCAATCGGAATCAACTTCCCCAAACACCCAAACAACTTCGCCAATCCAGACTTCTTCTGCTCCTCCGTCTGGACGTCAATCATCGGCTGCTCTTGCACCCCTCGAAATTAACTAAAAAAACCTTAAATATCAACCCATTCCAGCCGCTTCTGTCACCCCGCACCCTCATAACGCGTCTCCACCGTCAGCGAAATCCCCCCCCGCGCCCCAAATTCACCCACCAACTCCATCTCCACCGGCTCACACACCGCCACCAAATCATCCAAAATTGTATTCACCACCTCCTCATTAAACGCCGCCGTGTTCCGCCACGACGCCAAATAAAACTTCAACGACTTCGTCTCCACACACCACTTCCCAGGCACATAACGAATCCTCAAATGCGCCGAATCCGGCTGCCCCGTCACCGGACACAACGACGAAAACTCCGGCGCATCCAAATGAATCCAATACCTCCGCTCCGGACGACAGTTCTCAAACCGATCCAAAATCTCCCGCGACGGCTCCGCAGGCAACGCATTCTCCGACTTTCCAAGTAGTTTCGGCTCCGCCATAATTTAAGAACTGGTCGGGGTGACAGGATTCGAACCTGCGGCCTCGTCGTCCCGAACGACGCGCGCTACCAAGCTGCGCCACACCCCGCACTGGTCCAGTCTCTTCGCCCAAGACCCCCGACCAATCAAGCCAATTTCATCGACCAACTCGGCAACCAAACCCTCCTTCCAGTCTCCCACTCGCCTTCAAAAACCCGAAAAATACCACTTCCCACGAAACGCCCGCTCACCCCAACCGTCTTCTCAACCAATGAACCCGATACCACTCCTGCCAATCCCCCTCCTCCTCGCCACCTCCCTTTCTTCCCTCTCCCAAATCACCCCCCTCACCATCACCAGCGATGCCGAGCTACAAGCCACCGTCGCCACTGACGACGGCTCCCTCTACCAAAACTCGGACTTCGTCGTTAGCCCCACAAACGCCTCCAGCATCGAAAATCTCGTCGTCAACGACGGAACCGAAGACCTCATGCGCATCGACGGCTATGTCTCCGGTCGCAGCCTCGTCGTCCGCAATGAAGGCAATTACCTCCACTACGTCGCCTCCGTCACTGCAGACCTCGCTGCCCGCCAACTAAAACCCGAGACCGTCGATACCACCACCATGGAATTCAGCGGCGGCGCCGGATTCTCATTCGAAATCACAGGTTCACCCGTGAGCGTCGTCCTCGACTTCGACTTCTCGAACTTCGCAAACGTCAGCGCCACTCTCTCTCAACAAGGCCCACTCGGGAATATCTACGTCTACCCCAACGATCAAGACCTCAGAAGCTTCTCAACCATCTTGAACCCCGGCATCTATTCCTTCGGTTGCGGCGGCACCACCGTTGATCCCATCGTGACCTCTTCCGCAAAAGCAAAACTCGCGGTGAGCCTCTCTGTCGGCACCGAACCCCAGTCCATTCCCCTCCCTCCCGTCGGCAACTACACCCACCCCGACATCACGACCTCACTCTCCGGCGAAGGCATCCTCCAAGTCGAAAATCCCCAAATCCTCTCCGAAGTCGACCTCGGCAACGGCTTCACCCAACTCGAAGTCACCGCCTCTGTCCGCAACCTCTACTCCTGCCCCTGGCCCGAAGTCAATCTCACCCTCACCGAACAACCCACCGGCGGACCCAACCTCGAAATCCTCACCAACCTCCCCTCCTTCTCCCTCGCCCCCAACCAACTCGGAACCCCCCCACTCGGCAGCGTCCTTCTCGTCCAAGTCCCCACCCCCGACGCCCCCACCCTTCGCTCCCAAATCCTCGACACCTCCCGCTTCCAAACCTCCGGCATCGAACAACCCGTCTTCAACTACCCGATCCGCCCGCTCACCCCCGAAGACCTCGAAGTCCCTCCCACCGAAACTCCTCCCACCCTCGGCCTCCTCTTCGACTACGTCCCCCTCTTCGAATCCGGAACAACCATCATCGAATGGGAAGACTACTATCAACTCCCTCGCCTCGTCGTGATAGAAGACCAAGGCCCCATCAACGAAGACCTCATCTCCTGGCTTCAAAACATCGACCGCGACCTCCCCATCCTCGTCGCCGATATCGTTCGCGTCGGTACCGAATTCAGAGTCCTCACCCATGAAGACGACTTCACCCTCCCCGAAGTCATGAAAGACGGCTCCCTCACCACCACCCTCACCCCCGAAGGCCACCCCGAAAATTGGGGTGTCACCAACGTCCCCGAAACCCGCCAAACCACCAGCAACCTCGGCCTCACCGGCTTCTTCCCCGCCTCCATCCCCTTCCACTTCAATCAAATCGAACTCCCCGGCGGTATCCTCTTCTCCGGCTCCTTCGGCTTCCGCCCCGAACTCGTCGAAGTCGAACTCGACATGCGCAACGCCTCCATCCGCAACCTCATCACCCGCGCTCGCTGGCGTGCCGACTGCAACCTCCTGTTAGAAACCAGCGAAGAAGCCGACAACATCATGGAACCCATCGCCGGACAAGAAACCACCCTCCTCGACCTCCCCCTCTTCTCCCTCCAACTCCCCGCCGGATTCTCCTTCGAACCCCGCCTCGAACTCACCGCCGGTGCCATCCTCAACGCCCCCACCAGCCTCTCCCTCCCCATCACCGGAGGCTTCCTCGCCGACATCTCCGCCGGCATCCGCGACGGCTCACCCTTCACCGACGGCGACATCACCACCATCCCCCTCCAAGTCTCCGACCCCGGCATCTACGAAGCCCTCGGCATCACCGCCAGCTCCTGGCTCGACTGCGAAGTCAAAGCCCTCATCGGCATCGGCCAAGGCTTCGCCAACACCGGCCCCACCCTCGGCGCACGAGCCCAAGCCGACTTCGCACTCCTCCCCCTCGCCGACCCTTGGTGGTCCACCGACGCCACCCTCTCCGCTTTTGCCGGCGTCGAATTCGACCTCATCGGACTCATTCAAATCATCGACGCCGAACAAACCATCGCCTCCAGATCCTTCTTCAACCTCTCCGCCGATGGCCCCCTCAACCCCCCCGGCCCCACAACTTTCTCCATCGATCCTCAACCCGCCTTTCTACCCCTCGCCGATCCCGAAACCCGCTGGGCACGCAGCCTTCTCCCCACCTCCTCCGGCGTCAATGGCCAAGCCTTCGCCACCCAGCTCCCCCTCTCCGGCGACATCATCACCGGCCAGGGCGACGCCTTCACCGGCACCCTCGCCAAACTCTCTCCCGAAGGCGAACTCCTCTGGACCATCGACCCCACCACCCAAATGCCACCGGTCTCCGCCATCGCCCTCCCCGACGACTCCTTCACCCTCCTCGGCTCCAACCGCTCAAACTTCCGCATCGCGAACTTCGATGACGCCGGCAACCTTCTCTGGCACCAATCCATCTTCCCCGCTGCTGGCGGCCCCATCCTCTTCAAAACCTCCAACTTCCTGCGCCGCGAAACCACCACGGGCACCACCGAATACGTCCTCCTCGGTCAAGCCCTCGGCGGAAGCCTCACCGGCTTCCACCCCATCCTCGTCAAAACCGACGCCACCGGCAACCCCCTCTGGGCAAAAGTCTACCACCTCCAACCCCTCGCCACCGAATCCACCACCTCCAACCCCGGTGCCCTCTGCCTCACTGCCGACGGCGACATCCTCATCGCCGCCGACACCGTTGCCGACCTCCCTGCCGGCGTAAACCCACTCGCCAACATCACCACCAACGGTCAAATCCTCAAAATCGACGGCGATACCGGTCAACCCCTCTGGTCCACCCTCGTCGCCTCCATCCCCACCCTCACCTACCACGCCATCAGCGAAGGCCCCGACGGCGCCATCTACGTCGGCGGCCAGGCCACTCCCAACGTTCTCTCCGAACTCCCCTCCATGATCCTCACCAAACTCAACCCCGATGGCACCCTCATCGACTCCGCACTCATCGGAACCGCCCCCGGCCAAAACCTCCCCAACGGCGGCACAACCGTCTTCGACACCATCCGCAGCATGGCCTGGTTCGACGACAACCTCTGGATCTGCGGCCAAGCCGGTATCTTCAACGCCGCCAACGTCGGAGGCGTGGGCAACGGCGCCTCCGCCTTCACCGCCATGGTCAGCCCCAACCTCGATGTCTCCCGCTTCACCCTTCATGCCGCCCCCTCCACCGATAGCTTCCACACCATCGAAGCCAGCAACAAAGGCCTCCTCATCAGTGGCTACAGCACCTCCTTTCACCCCTGGCCCATCGGTGCTGGCAGCGAAGGCACCGGCACCCCCGGCTCCCTCCTCACCCTCCGCCTCCCCTGGGAAGGCCGCCTCCTCTTTCACCCCTCAAGTGCCGGCCGCCAATTCGCACCCAACTCCTCCTTCACCCCTGACCGCGGTAGCTACTACGCCTATCCTCGCGTCATCACCACAAGTCAATACGCCTTCTCTACCAACCAAAGCCTTTTCGCCGGCCTCGGACAAATCAACATCACCGAAAATTCTTCCTCCTCGCCCACCGTCCTCGTCACCGACGTCACCATGAGCACCTCCTCCTTTGTCCTCACCCCCGTCTTCACCCAACCCTCCGAATTCATCAACATCCAATTCATGCCCGAATCCCTCATCACCGACTTCAACTCCTTCCTCGAATTCCACCAAATCGACTCCGATTCCGACGGCGATGGCGATGGCATCGACGCCCCCCGCGAATACTTCCACGGCACCAGCCCCTACCTCCCTGACAACCCGCTCATCGACTTCGCCTACCTCATCGACGAATTCACCGAAGAACCCTTCGTCCGCTTCACCATGCCCCGCTCACACTTGGTCGGCACCAGCCTCCCCACCGTCTTCTCAAGCCCCGACCTCGATATCCTCAACTTTCTTCCCCGCTCCGACCTCACCACCAACACCATCCCCCTCGACAACAATCGCGACACCCTCTCAATCGACCTCCCCGCCGACGAAGTGAAACAATTCTTCCAACTCGAATTCCCGAACTAGGCCGGGTTTCTCTATCGGCCCCAGGCCTCCATCAGCGCCTTCCCCATCACTATCAAAAAAGACATCCTGTTAGAAGACGCCCGCCAAGTCCTCCAAGCGTAAAAAAACTCCACCGCCCCCATCTACAACGCCGGAACAAGTCCATATCCATCAAGTTAGTTCTTGCCCAACAACCAACTAAGGTTTGAAGTCTAGATATGGGTAAAAGAATAATTTCTCGACCCCTCATGATTCTCCTTGGGTTTCTGATTCTTTGGTTCACCAGCTCTGCCGCAATTTTCTTCACCCCCGCTAAACTTTCTCAAAACTACCAAAGCAAAGTTCACGCATGTATTTGTGATTCAAAAGGAACCTTCCTTCACTTCACCAATGGGCAAGTCATCTGCTACGACCGCCATCACAGAATAGCCTACTGGATTGGAAAATACGAAGAGTCAAAGCTAGGACAAATCACAGTCTATGAATTCGGTTGGTCCGAGCTCCTATCGACCGAAGAAGCCAGCTTCATCGTCAAACCCCGAATGTTTGGTTGCATAATTGAATACCTCCATAACGATCCTGACTACACTCAGTGGGAATGGTGCCCCAAGTTGGGTCCAAACTCCTTTGCTCCAGAACTGATCTCAAAACTCACGATTCAGCGCCACTTCACCACTGAAGATGAATATATAAAAGTTTTCTACGACCGTAACTTCCAAGAACTGAGACGCGAATCGAGAAAAAGGCGTAAGCCTAAGAATCTCTAAAATGCGAATAAGGGTTACCTGCCCCAAGCCTCCATCAGCGCCTTCCCCATCTCTGCCGGCGTCTCTGCCACCGAAACTCCACACTCACTCAGAATCCGCTTCTTCGCCTGCGCCGTATCCTCCGCTCCTCCCACAATCGCCCCCGCGTGCCCCATCCGGCGTCCCGGAGGCGCCGTCGCCCCTGCAATGAACGCCGCCACCGGCTTCTGACAATTCTCCTTCACCCAGCGCCCCGCTTCCACTTCCGCTGTCCCCCCAATCTCACCAATCATAATGATCGCCTCCGTCTCCTCATCCTCATTGAACATCTTCAAAACATCCAAATGCGACGTCCCATTAATCGGGTCCCCCCCAATCCCCACACAGGTGCTCTGCCCCTCACCCAACATGCTCACCTGCCACACCGCCTCATAAGTCAACGTCCCACTCCGCGAAACAATCCCCACACTTCCCCGCTTATGAATATACCCCGGCGCAATCCCAATCCGGCAACCCCCATGCGACTTCTCCCCTCGGCCTGGCGTCACCAAACCCGGACAGTTCGGCCCAATCAACCGCGTCCCGCAATCCTCACCCATCACTGCCTTCACCCGCATCATATCCATCACCGGAATCCCCTCCGTGATCGCCACTGCGAGCTCCAACTCCGCATCCACCGCTTCCAAAATCGCATCCGCCGCAAACGGAGGCGGCACGAAAATCGCCGTCGCCGTCGCACCCGTCTCCTGCGCCGCTTCCTGAACCGTATCAAAAATCGGCACCGATTTCCCGTCATGCTCGAAGGTCTGCCCCCCCTTGCCTGGAGTCACCCCTGCAACGACTTGGGTTCCATACTCCAAACTCAAGCCCGCATGCCGACCACCAAATCCACCCGTGATGCCCTGAACCATCACCTTCGTATTCTCGTCTACTAGAATCGCCATAATTAAAGTCTTTCTGAATTCTCGTTTCGCTCCTTACGCAGCCTTGGTTGCTTCCACCACCTTCTTCGCCGCATCCAAAATATCATCCCCCGTTATCAAATTCAGCCCGCTCTCCTTCAGCGTCTTCTTTCCCGCCTCCACATTGTTCCCCTCCAGTCGCACCACCAATGGCAAGGTCAAACCCACCTCTTTCGAAGCCGCCACCACGCCCTCCGCAATCACATTGCAATCCATAATCCCTCCAAAAATATTGATCAAAATCGCCTCCACGTTCGGATCCCCCGTGATGATCTTAAACGCAGCCGCCACCTGCTCCTTCGTCGCCCCCCCTCCCACATCCAAAAAGTTCGCCGGCTCCCCACCCGCATGCTTGATGATATCCATCGTCGCCATCGCCAACCCTGCCCCATTCACCAAACAAGCAATACTCCCATCCAACCCGATGTAGTTGAGGTCATACTCCGCCGCTGCCACTTCCCGCGCATCCTCCTCTTCCACATCCCGGTAAGCTTCGATATCCGGATGCCGGTAAAGCGCGTTATCATCAAACCCAAACTTCGCATCCAACGCCAAAATCCGCCCGTCCGTCGTCTCGACCAAAGGGTTGATCTCCACCATCGAACAATCACAGGCCACGAACAACTTGTAGAGATTCTTCAACAGCTTCGCGAACTGCTTCCCCTCTTCCTTCCCGAAGCCAAGCCCTTTGATCAACTTCCGCAACTCATACGCCTGCAACCCAGCCAGCGGATGCACAAACTCCTTCAAAATCTTCTCCGGACGATTCTCCGCCACCTCCTCAATATCCATCCCTCCTTCAACCGACGCCACAATCACCGGACGCGACGTCGCTCGATCCATCAAAATCGACAGATAATACTCATGCTTGATGTCCACCGACTCCGCCACCATCACCTTCCGCACCAGCTTCCCCTCGTCCCCCGTCTGCTTCGTCACCAAAGTCTCCCCAATCATCTTCCCTGCAATCTCCCCAATTTCCCCCGCATCACTCGACAAATGCACCCCACCCTGAAATCCATTCTGAAACGTCCCTTTTCCCCGCCCCCCCGCATGAACCTGCGCCTTCACCACATAATTTCCTCCCCCAATCTCCTCCGCCGCAGCCTTGGCCTCCTCCCCCGTATCTGCCACTTTCCCGTTCGGACTCGGGACTCCAAACTTCTCGAACAACTCCTTGGCCTGATACTCGTGGATATTCATATTTCTCGAACGCGCCGAACCTACCCACTCCCCCCCCTCTGACAACCCCCAAGTCACACACTTTCAATTTCCTGCCCGACTCACAAAAAAAGCCGGAGGCTCACCCCCGGCTTTCATGAATCTTGTTCAACCTCCCCATCAGTCAGCCGACTCCTCGTCGCTGCCGATAAACTTGTAAACAAACGCACCCACAACCGCCCCGATAATCGGAGCCACCCAGAACAACCACACCTGTCCCAGCGCCCAACCACCTTGGAACACCGCCACTCCAAGCGAACGCGCGGGATTCACCGACGTATTCGTTACCGGAATGCTGATCAAGTGAATCAAAGTCAGACCCAACCCAATCGCAATCGGAGCCAGACCCGCCGGAGCCCGGCCATCCGTCGCTCCCAAAATAATCACCAGAAACATCGCCGTCATCACCACCTCACACACAAAAGCCGCCATCATCGAATAACCCCCCGGCGAATGCTCACCGAAACCATTCGACGCAAATCCACTCTCCTTCGCATTGAAGTCCCCAGTCCCGCTCGCTATCAAATACAACACCCCCGCACCCGCAATCCCCCCCAAAACCTGCGCGCCAATATACGGCCCAACCTTCGAAGCCGGAAAACGCCCTCCCGCCAACAACCCAAGCGTCACCGCCGGGTTCAAGTGACACCCCGAAATATGCCCAATCGCATAAGCCATCGTCAACACGGTCAAACCGAACGCGAACGAGACTCCCAACAACCCGATGCCGACATCGGGAAAAGCCGCCGCCAAAACAGCGCTCCCACATCCCCCGAGGACCAACCAAAAGGTCCCCACAAACTCCGCTCCATATGCTTTCATAATTGTGGTCTTTTCTGACAGTTATCGAAACTGCCGATCTTAGGGACAATCCGTCTGGCAAAAAGGCCACAATTCGTCACAAATAATTCAAAATCAGCGGCACAAGGGCTCACACAACTTCATTAGCCGCTCCCCTTGCTCCACCCGCCCATCCACCACCTCCTGCACCGTCGTCATCCCGTAAAGACCATCCTGATAAGTCATCACCTTCGCCGTCTCCCCCCGCTGCAACGAATCGATCGCCCGCGTCGCAAACTGATAAGCCATGATCCGATCCCGAACCGTCGGTGATCCCCCCCGCTGGGTATGCCCCAACACCGTCAACCGCGCATCCATCCCCAACGAATCCGAAACCCAACGCGTCAAATAATCACCCATCTTCACTCCCTCCGCCACAATCGCGATCAAATACGTGCGCCCCTTCTCCTCTTTCTCCACCCGCAATCGCTCCTGAATACTATCTAAATCGTAGTCAATCTCGGGCACCAAGCAAATCTCCGCCCCACACGACAACGCACTCACCATCGCCAAATACCCACAATGCCGCCCCATCACCTCGATCACAAACGCCCGCGAAAATGACGTCGCCGTATCCCGAATCGAATCCACCGAATTCAAAATCACATTCAACGCCGTATCCACCCCCAGACAATAATCTGTCCCCGGAATATCATTATCAATCGTCGCCGGAATCCCCGCAAACGGCACCCCGAAATCGGCATGAAACTGATTCAACGCATTGAAAGAACCATCCCCCCCAATCACCAACAACTTCCCAATCCCCTTCGCCTTCAAATTCTCAAAAGCCGTCTTCCGATGCTCAATCTCAAAAAACCGCTTCGAACGCGAAGACCGCAACACCGTCCCCCCCCGGTGCAAAATCCCAGAAACATCCTCCGCTCCCGCCTTCTGAATATTATCATCAATCAACCCCCGCAAACCATCGTAAACCAAAAATGTCTCCATCCCCTGTCCCTGCGCATAATCGACCGCGCACTTGATCGCCGGGTTCATCCCAGCTGCGTCCCCTCCCGAAGTCATAATCGCCAGCCGTTCGCTCATCCCCCAGCCCTTACGCAACCCACTCAAAACCCGCAAGTCCAGCCTCGCAAAAACCCATCTCCCATCATTAATTCACCTCATGGATTTGCTACCCGAAGGCGTCACCGAAATCGAACTCGCCCCCAACTACCCCGCCCTCCAAATCAACACCCCCGCCTGCTCCGCCACCCTCGCCCTCCACGGCGCCCACCTCACCCACTGGCAACCCAAGCACACCCCCCACCCCGTCCTCTACACCTCCCCAACCGCCATCTACAAAGAAGGCAAAGCCATCCGAGGCGGCATTCCGCTCTGCTGGCCCTGGTTCAACGCCCACCCCACCGCACCCGACCAACACCCCTCCCACGGCGTCGCCCGCAACCGCTTCTGGAAGCTCGAATCTGCCACCCAAATCAACGAAAACCTCGAAGTCATCCTCACTCTTCCCGCCACCCCCACCATCCGAGAACACGTTCCCTTTGATTACGATCTTCGAGCCCGCTTCACCCTTGGCCACACCCTCACCCTCTCCCTCGAAACCACCAACCTCTCCCCCCAACCCATCCCCGTCGGCGGAGCCCTTCACACCTACTTCGCCATCTCCAACACCAGCAACATTCACCTCACCGGCCTTCAAAACACGCCCTACCTCGACACCACCACCACACCGGAATCCGACCTCACCCAACCCGAAGAGCAACTCGCCATCTCCAGCGAAGTCGACCGTATCTACTACGGAACCAGTAATCCCGTCATCATCACCGACCCCGCTTGGAAACGTGAAATCAACGTTTCAAAAGAAAGCTCTCTCACCACCGTCATCTGGAACCCCTGGACCGAAAAAGCCGCTGCTCTCGCCGACCTCCCCGACGAAGCCTACCACGACTTCGTCTGCATCGAGGCCTGCAACGCCCGCCACGACACCCGCATCCTCCT
The DNA here is from genome assembly GCA_039186735.1 of Verrucomicrobiota bacterium. GTDB lineage: Bacteria > Verrucomicrobiota > Verrucomicrobiia > Verrucomicrobiales > Akkermansiaceae > Roseibacillus. Next base: position 22,219 of record JBCCZX010000013.1, read on the forward strand.
TCCCAACCAAACCCACACCCTCGCCACCACCATTTCTCTCTCCTGAACATGCCCGACCTCATCACCGCCGCCGACCAACTCCGCCAATCCCTCCGCGGTCTCAGCTTTCCCGAACCCGTCTCCCACACTTACAACCCCCTCGAATACGCCTGGGAACCCCACACCAAGTATCTGTCCACCTACGGCGAAGGCCGTAAAAAAGTTCTCCTCCTCGGCATGAATCCCGGCCCCTGGGGCATGGCTCAAACCGGAATCCCCTTCGGCGAAATCGAACACGTCCGCGACTACCTCGGCATCGAAGCCCCCGTCTCCAAACCCGACCCCGAACACCCCAAACGCCCCATCGAAGGCTTCGCCTGCGCCCGCTCCGAAGTCTCCGGCAAACGCCTCTGGGGACTCTTCAAAGACAAATTCCCCGACCCCCACGACTTCTTCGCCAACCACTTCGTCGCCAACTACTGCCCCCTCGTCTGGATGAAAGACACCGGCGCCAACCTCACCCCCGACAAACTTCCCGCTGCCTCCCTCACCCCCGTCGAAAAACACTGCCAAACACACCTCCGCACCCTCATCGAAACCCTCCAACCCGAGCACCTCATCGGAGTCGGTGCCTATGCCGAAACCAAACTCCAACAAGCCGCTACCGAACTCAACTACCAAGCCCAGCTCGGCCGCATCCTTCACCCCTCTCCCGCCTCCCCAGCCGCCAACCGCGGCTGGGCCGAAGCCGCTACCAAACAACTCACCACCCTCGGCATCTGGCCGGGCTAGATGACCTTCAACCAAATAGCGGCTGAATGTGTCGCTCCCAGAGATTCTCCGTCACATTCTTCGCAATCACCTCTTCATTCGCCTTGAGCGCGTCCGTGTAGCGCTCCTTCATCTCTGCAGCGACCTTGAATCCAACATGGATAAGCTGCCGGAAGTTCTGATTGTAGTCTGGATGACTCTGCACATGCCGCAAAGTGTTCACATACTTCTCAGAATCCCAACCCTCGACCTCTTCCGGAGTCGGCAAGGCAGCCTGATCAATATCGATCACCGTGGCATAAGGCCCCGTCAGCTCATCAAAGCGAGAATAAGCCCCCGCATAAACCTCCTTCGCAATGCCCAAGCCGTCTCCTCCCGCTTCCGCTAGACCAATCACCTCTTCCAACCACGTTGTTCCCGCCGTCTTCACATGCAAACCCGCATCATGCTTCTGAATCAACTTCTTGATGATGGGATAAATCGCAAATTTATCCGACCCCGAATGCACACTCAGTTTTAAGGTTTCCGGTAATCCAAACTCCTGAATGGCAAAAGCAATCACTGAAAGGTCTTCATCAAATTCCTTCTCGAACTGCTCCAAATCCCCTACGTAATCAACCCCCTTGTTGAACCTCCCCGTAAACTTCGGTGCGATCGTCTGCACGGGGATTCCCTCCGCCGCAATCATCGAAAGAATCAAAAACAAATCAATCGGAGTCTGCGGAAGATCCGTTTCATCGATCGAAACTTCCGTCACAAAATTCCCCTCTCCTTTCGCCTCGAGAATGTGCTCGTAAATCGCCTTGGCAGCCTGAATCGCCACCAGGAACTTCCCCGCCACATCCCTCATCGTCGCCTCGCTCACTTCGAAAGGCGCCTCAATCCCGGGAATCTGCAAGGAACCAAGATACTTCTTGTTCGCAGCAACAAACGCCTCCAAATCAGCTGCTTTCGGAGTCTCCCCGACAGAATCAGCAACATCCAGCGTGTAAAAATTACTCCCCGCGAGGAAACCATCAACCGTCACCAAGCCGATGTGATCGGCATCCACATAATACTCACCCTCCCAACCAAGCGCGGCAACCGCAGCATCCGCCTCCGCCCGAAGATCGTCCGGCTCACTCTTCACAATACTATGCTCGCGGAACGACTTGTTCCATGTCGGATAGACATCCATTCCGGCGGACTGCGCATTGACGACAGCTTGGAGCTGAGCCTTACCCTGGTGAGCAAAGCGATCTCCCATTCCCATAGTATATTTCTTGATTTGCATGTTGATGAAATTAGCAGATTGAAATTCGATTCAATAATTAAGGGCACAGTTAAAATGTGACGTGAATCTTCGTCACCGCACCCGGATCCTCACTCCAGTCGCTCAGCGCCTCAGGAGCGTCCTCCAAAGCCACCGTCTTGGTAATCACTTCTTTGCTCGGAAACGCTCCGCTTTCCAAGTGAGCAATCACAGCCTCAAAGTCTTCCGGCAGAGCATTGCGCGAACCTCGGATATCGAGCTCCTTCATCACGAAATACTTCGTTTCATAATCCACCGCAGCTTTCGCATAACCAATATAAACCACTCGTCCCGCGAAACACACTTCCTCCACACAAGCCTTGAAGGTCTGCGGCAAACCAACCGCTTCGATCATCACGTTTGGTCCGTCCCCATTCGTCATCTCCTGCAAACGATCATGTAAGCTCTCCCTCATCGAGTTGATCGTATCAGTCGCCCCGCAATCCCGCGCCAGTGCAAGCTTCTCATCATCAATATCAACCGCTACCACCCGTGCTTTCCGTGCCGAAGCACCGGCAATCACTCCCAACCCAATGGCTCCGCATCCAAAGACCACGACAACATCATCACTCGTAACCTCACCCCTCGCCACAGCATGAAAACCAACCGTCAACGGCTCCACTAGGGCCATTTCTTCCAGACCGAGCTTCTCTGAGGTAAAGAGTTCTTCATACGGAACATTGACGAATTCAGTCATCGCTCCGTTCCTCTGCACTCCCATTGTTTCGTTATACTGGCAACAATTAACCCGCCCAATCCGACAGGGCGGACAATGGTCACAACTAGTATAAGGCGAAACGAGCACATTCTGGCCAATTCTCCAGCACGTCGGCACCCCTGGCCCTACGGCTTCAATCGTAGCTCCAATCTCATGCCCGGGAATTCTGGGATAACTTACCATCGGATTCAAACCTCGAAAAGAAGTCAGGTCAGATCCACAATACCCAACCTGTCGAATTCTAAGCTGCACTTCACCCTCAGCAGGAGCAGGGGGCAAATCAATCTCAACGAGTTCAGCCTTGTGAGGCTCCGTGATACTTATCGCTTTCATGTTTTTCTATAAGTGCCGCAACCAATTTAGAGTTTGTAAAATCGTTGAGCCGTCCCGCCCATAATGGCCTCTTGTTCACTCCCTGAGAGAGACCCGATGAACCGTTCGATCAATTCCGCCCATTGCTGATAACGCGCCGCAACAAGACAAACCGGCCAATCCGTCCCAAACATCAAACGCTCCGGACCAAATGCCTCCAAACTCGTCTCTAAGTACGGCTGCATCTGGGCTTCACTCCAATTCTGAAAATCCGCCTCAGTCACCATCCCGGAAAGCTTGCAACTCACATTCTCACGCTTCGCTAACTCACGAATATTCACGGACCAAGGCTCCAATTCATTCTCCCTGATCTTCGGCTTTGCAATGTGATCGAGCACAAAAACCTGATTCGGATGCCGGTCCACAAATCGAATCGCCTCCTCAAGCTGATTCTCAAAAATCAAAATATCGTAAACAAGGTCTCGCGGAGCCAACTCTCGAATACCGCGATTAAAAGCCTCATCATCAAGAAAACCCGCCGGCTGTCCCTGCACCACATGGCGCACCGCTTTCAATTTCGACTCAGCGGAATAGTGATCGAGGATACTCGAAATGTCATCCTGCGCGAGCGGCACCCATCCAACCACTCCTTTGATAAAATCGTTCGCCTTGGCCAACTCTAACAGCCAATCCGTCTCCTCAAGGATCATCCGCGCCTGCACACTCACCACCCCGTCAAGACCAACACCTTCAATCTCTTGCTTGAGATCAGCCGGCAGAAAACTACGCCGGATCACCGCCATACTGTCGTCAATCCAATCATACTCAACCGGATCGTAATTCCAAAAGTGATGATGCGCGTCAATTTTCATGAGTTCAGTGTTGCGAAAGCAGATCTAGAGATACCGGTAATCAGCTTCAAGAAGCTCTTCATCTTTCATCGCCCGCCAAAAAGCTTCGGGGGCTTTTTCGTGCACCATCGCCACGTTCTGCTCCACCCGACTCGCCCGCGTCGTATTCAACGCCAGACTCTGGATACCTGGAACTGAAAGCCCGAATTCACAACAAGCAAGCGCCGGCTTCACCGAATACTGCTCACATATCCCCAAAAATCGCGCCCGCCACTCGAAAAGTTCCGGATGCGATTCCGGCTTCACTTCCTCGTAATCAAACCATTTTCCTCCCAACAAAAAACCAGCATTGAATACCGCAGAATTCACAATCGCCACCCCGGCCTCCCCAAGTTTCAACATGAAATCGATGACATCCTCAGGATGAGAATAAAGCGTGAAGCAATTCGCAAACATCACCCAATCCAACGGCACCCCATCATCAAATAACCGCTGAATCACCTTCCAATCCTTCGATCCAACCCCCACCCCCAATGCCTGCCCCTTCTCTCGAAGTTCAACCAAAGCCTTGTAGCCTTCGAGAATATCTTCATAGCGCTCGCTTTCCTCCTCTGCCGTCTGCGCTTCCGCCAAATACTCGTCGGGGTCATGAACCGAGAGCACCTTGGCATGATAATCACCAAGCAATTCATTCCCCTGCTCATAACACTCCAGAATCCCGTCAAAACCAATGCTCTGCACAGCATCATGTTCCAGCCCCTTCCAAACCCCTTCTTCAAAAGTCGGTTCCGACACCGTCAACGGCACTCGCTTCCAGCCCAGCTTATTGCTGATCAACACCTCTTCGGGAGGCACATTCAGCTCCTTCAAACACCGCCCAATACTCTCAAGAGACAAACCCGCACCATACTTTCCCGCCGAATCAATCAGCGGCTTCGGCTGATAACGAATCCAGTTCCGCGCAATCTCCAGCTTCGTCTCATCAGGAACCACCTCATAGAGATTCCCCAACGCACTGGAACCATAGATAATCCTCGGAAATTCAACGCTCATAACCATGGGTTGGCCTCAAAGAGAGATTCGAAATAGAAAAAAAGGACGTCACCCCATTCTCTTTCCCGAACTCAAAAAATACCTGAACCCAAGTAATTAGGAGGATTATCGAATTTCAGGAATAGACACTTGTGACCATTTAATGGATATTTGTGACTGATTCATGACTGTCCAACCGAGTCCAGATTTCGTCTCCAAGCAAGTCATCCAAAGCCGATACAGCTTCATCAATCTCACCCCCTCGAAATCAGACCCCCTCTCTCTCGTATGCGCCGGCCAAGAACTCTGTAACCCCAACTTCCACCTCAAACGCACCAGCTTCCACTACTTTGCCATCGAACTCATCATTTCCGGAAAATGGGAACTGAACGTCGCCCAATCGTACTACGAACTCGGTCCCGGAAGCCTCTTCGCCTACTCCCCCACCACGTCCTTCACGCTCCGCTCTTGCTCTCAAGAATCTCCCGTAAAATACTTCATGAACTTCGCCGGCTCCGAAGCCCAAAAACTCCTCACCCGCGCAAATCTAACACCCGGATTGCCCATCCTCGTCCTCTCGCAAGACGGCATCCGTAGCCTACTCGACCACATCCTCGATTCCTCTCGCTACCCCCTCGCCAGCGCCAAGGAAATGGGAGCTCTTCTCACCCGCCTACTCCTCCTCCGAATCGCACAAGATGGACGCCCCCACTCAAATCTCGGCAACAAAAGCCACGCCACCTACCGCCGTTGCCGTGACCTCATCCAACAGCAATTCCGAACTCTCAGCAGCGTGAACGAAATCAGCGAACTCTGCCACATTGACCGCGCCTACCTCTCCCGCCTCTTCAAACTCCACGCCGGAGAAAGCCCCTACCAGCTCCTCATCCGACTCAAAATGGAATACGCAGCTGAACGCCTCCGCAACCATCGCAAACCCATCAAATCTCTTGCCGCCGAAGTCGGCTACGACGACCCCTTCCACTTCTCACGCGTCTTCAAAAGACGCTTCGGCCTCTCCCCGAAACTCTACGCTTCGGGCAATACCCGCTAGCAAAACGGGCACCAAAAGTTGAAATCAATTTCTTCGCAAAAGACCACCCTGTGATAACGTAAAAGAGCTCACGAACCGCAACCTATGCCTCTCCGGTTAATCATCTGTCTTCTCCCTTCCCTAGTTCTCGGGAAGGTGGATTTCGCTAACGAAGTAAACCCCATCTTCGTCAAGCACTGCACGGCCTGCCACGGCGGTGTCAAAGACGCCGGCGGCATCAACTTCATCTATCGCGAAAAAGCCCTCGCCATCGGTGACTCCGGAAACCCCGCCATCAAACCCGGCAGCCCCTCTGAATCCGAACTCATCCGTCGCATCAAGCTCCCCGCCGACCACGACGAACGCATGCCCGAAGCCTCCCACGGCCCCCCGCTCACCCAGTCCGAAATCGCCCTCCTTGAACAATGGATCACCGAAGGCGCCGATTGGTCCGGCCACTGGTCCTTCACCCCCATCCAAGCCAACAACCATACCATCGACCAACACATTCGCGATTCCCTCCCCGAACACAACCTCTCCCCCGCCCCTCCCGCTTCCCGCGCCGAATGGCTTCGCCGTGTCACCCTCGACCTCACCGGCCTGCTTCCCACCCCAAGCGAACTCGACGCATTCGAATCCGACCCCTCTCCCCAAGCCTTCGAAAACACCGTCGACCGCCTCCTCGCCTCTCCCCACTATGGCGAACGCTGGGCCTCCGTCTGGCTCGACCTCGCTCGCTACGCCGACTCCGAAGGCCTCGGCCAAGACCAGCGCCGCGAAGTCTACCCCTTCCGCAACTGGGTCATCAACGCCTTCCAAAACGACCTCCCCTACAACGAATTCACTCTCAAACAACTCGCTGGCGACCTTCTTCCCAAACGCAACCTCGACGACCTCATCGCCACCGGCTTTCACCGCCTCACCGCACACAATAGCGAAGGCGGCACCGACGACGAAGAATTCCGCGTAGCCGCCGTCATGGACCGCGTCGCCACCACCTACAACGTCTGGCAAGGCCTCACCATGGAATGCGTCCAATGCCATTCCCACCCCTACGACCCCATCCTCCACACCGACTACTTCCGCACCTACGCCCTCTTCAACTCCACCACCGATGCCGACCAAAGCACCCATGACACCTCCATCCGCATCCCCTACGCAAAAAACAAACAAGCCGAAACACTCAACAACTACAACCAGCTCGCTGCCGCCGAAGAACAACTCCTCATCGGCACCCTCGCTCTCAACAAAACCTCAACTTGGCACCCCCCCATCCAACCAAAATTCACCACCTCAAACAGCTCCCTCCGCGCCGAAACCCGCAAAACCACCAACGGCCAACCGGACTTCTTCGCCCTCGGCACCCACGCCAGCAGCGCCCGCCACAACTTAACCTTCCAAACCTCGCCCTCCCTCCAAACCCTCTCCGCCCTCCGCCTCACCATCCTACCCGAAGATCTCGCCCAGGCACGCCACCTCGCCGAAGCAGGCTTCTCCCTGCGCCACCTCAAACTCACCCGCACAACCTCCGACGGCACCACCACACCCGTCACCCTCCAACAAGTCTTCGTCCACAACCAATCCTACCTCGAAGACCCCAACAACCTCCTCAACCCCGACTCCAACCTCGGCTGGTCCGTTCAATCCAAAATCTTTCACCCCCACTCCGCCACCCTCGTCCTCACCGAACCCCTGACCCTCCAACCAAGCAGCCAACTCCAACTCCAAATCACCCACACCGGTCGCAGAGGCAACCAAGGCAGCGTCCCCCTCGTCGTCCGCCGTTTCCAAATTCACCTCACAGACAACCCCGACTGGCTCCAATCCGCCATCTCCCCCGACCGCCTCGCCCTCAAAAAACAAATCAACCAACTCAAACAAAAACTCAACAACACCGAAGGCCCGCGGGCCCTCGTCATGAAAGAACGCGAACCCGCCCTCACCCGCGAAACCCGCCTCTTCGAACGCGGCAACTGGCTCACCCGCGGGGAAACCATCGCCCCCGGCACCCCCCAAAGCATCCAGCCGAACAAATTAGAAGTCACAGATCGTCTCCAACTCGCCGAATGGCTCACCTCCCACGAAAACCCCCTCACCGCCCGCGTCTGGGCCAACCGCCTCTGGCACCAACTCTTCGGCCTCGGCCTCGTCGAAACCCTCGAAGACTTCGGCGCCGCCGGCGTGCGCCCCCGCCCCCCCCCCCCCCCACCCCCCCCCCCGCCCCAAACACCAGGGGACAACCACAAGAAAAACCGCCCCAAAAAAAAAAAACGGGCACCCCCACAAAAAACAAAAAAACCCAAAAAAAAAAAAAAAACACC
>JBCCZX010000014.1:0-29252 GCA_039186735.1 Verrucomicrobiota bacterium
ATCGTCTTGTCCTGCAGCCTCCCCCTCGAAAACTTCTAACAAAACGGGCTTCGGCTCCCATTCTTTAGCCGGGTCCAGTGGATGCCGACAGATATTCAACACCACCAACACATCCATATCGCACCGCATCTCCACAACCGCTCCGGCCCGCGAAGCCCCCTCCACAAAACTCAGACCCCCACCCTCATCACTCACCACTTGACTAAACCAATTCACATTCGGCACCAAATCCACATCTCCCAACCCCCACTTCCCCATCTCAATCAAAAAGCATTCCTGACCATTCCGATAACAATCATTGTGAGCGTCCTGATAGGACTTCACCCCATACTTCTCCTCGACAAGCGGCGCATCACTCACCCCACAAACCGTATCATGCCACCCCATCGAATCCTTCACTACCGACCCCAGAATTCGCCCCATGTCCGAATGCAGACAAACACCCTCCGTCAAAAAAAACACCTGCTGTCCCTTCAACGTATCCGGCATGTTATACCTCTCCGTCCGCTCCAATGCATTGTAGAGCAACATCCCCACATTCGCCCCTCCCTCAAGATCCGTTAGCCGAATCACCTTGTTCCGGCCCACCACCTTCGACCACATCCCCGCCCCCTCCAGCCTCCGCGAAAAAAACACCTCACTCATCTCTCAAACCGTAAGCTTCTCCCCCTCCGCCTCGGGATACTGCACCGGTGGCATCAGCGAATCAGTCAACGTCATCGACCCACTATTCACCCCCTTACAGGTGATCAACTTGTTGGCAATTTCCCTCAACCTGTTGGCTTTGCCCTGCACAATCACAACTTCCATCGTGTGCTCCTTCTCCAATAAAATCTGCAACGACCCAATCACCTCATCAATGTGCTCATACTGAATATCCGCCAAACGCCGCTTGATATCCCCATTCGAATGCCCATAAACGAGAATGATCGTCCCCGTCATGATCTGACGCCCTTGCGACGACGCATGCCGATCCAACTCCCGCGCCATCAACTCCCCAACCGCCTGCGAGCGACTATCAAAACCCCGCTCTTCAACCAACCCGTCAAACCGCTCCAGCAACCCTGCCGGCAGTGACAAACTGATCCGATCCACCTGTTCTCGCTCACTCATCGTAATATTATTTTAAGCATTCTTCATACCAGTGAAAGACCATAAAGCCAAAAACTTTGAAACTCCAATCAAACTCTTCCCGCAAACGTCTCCACAAGCAAACCTATGCCCCCCCTACTCTCCCCCCCTCCCGAAACCACCAAAACGCTCCCTCCACCACCTCCCCATTCCCGCATTCAACTCCATCAACTCAGGCACCTCCACCCGACCCCAAGCATCCTCCTGCTGATACCCATCGGGACCGAACTCGGGCGTCATCGTAAACTCCCTCTGCCCCCCAGCCACCCCGGCATCCCACAAAACTCGCCACCATCGCTCATGCCCCGCCAATTCCTGCGCAAATGTCTCCAACATCGGATCCGGAACCTGGGGCCCCTGACCATATCCCACCCGCCCATGCACATGCCGACACCTCCCCGCCAGCAACTCTAACAACTCCTGCTCCTCATCCATCACCAAACGTTCACAGACACAACACCAATGGCTGAAATCACAAGTCACCCCCACCTCCGGCACTTCTCGTAACAAATCCCGTGTCACCCAAGGATGAAAAGTCACCCGGCTCCGATGCGTCTCCAACGACAAAGGCACCCCCAACGCCCTCTCCACTTCAAGGAACCCCTCCACAAACCTCACTTTCTCCCCAAACTCCCACCAATCACACCCGCCCATCACATTCACCATCCGCGGCTCACCCCTCAAACACAACTCCACCCCCCGACTCAAATCATCTAAATGCGCCTGCACTCCCTTTCGCCCGACCGGCACATAATCCCCGCCCGTAACGACCTCCCCCACATACTCCCGCTCCCGTAACAAATCCTCCCAACCCTCCCTCATCATCCCCTCAAAACCATCAAAGCCCTCCTCCACCCGCACCCCTTCCGCCTTCTCCGCACTCCCTTTCCACCCCCAAAGAGTCTGAAAAACCAACAACTTCATCACCCCATCTTCAATCCACAAGTCTCCACCACCACCCGGAAACCCAAATTATCCCTCCTCACTCCCTTCGCCACCCCGTCCCGCCAGCTCACCCGCAATAAACGCGGCAAATAATCCCAAGCCCCTCCCCGCACCACCTTTCGCTCCCCGCCCGCCACCCTAGCCGAACCATCGCACGGCGCCCCTTCATAACTCGCTACCCAATCATCTTCCACCCACTCGCAAACATTCCCCAGCAAATCCCCATAACCCCACTCATTTCTCCCGAACTCACCCACTTCAGTCAATCGCCCCGGCCCCACCTTCTTCCCTTCCTCATCATAAAAAAAATTCGCCTCCCCCAATTCCGGCGGCTCCACCACTTCCCGCCCCGCCCTCGCTGCATACTCCCACTCCGCCTCCGTCGGCAGACGCCCCACTCCTCCCACTCGCTTCCCCACCCGCTCCGCAAACACTCGTGCCTCCTCCCAACTCACCCCCACCACCGGAATCTGACCACCTTCCTCACCAAATTCCTCCGCCGTCACCGGAAACTTCCCCATCAAAACCCCCTCACCAATCACCACCTCCCGCAACGGACGTTCCACATCCGTTACAAATTTATCCCCCTCCCGTCCCCCCATCAAAAAACAACCCGAGGGCAACGGCAGGAGGTTGTCGACAGTCGATTGAAAATTCCCGCAGCCCATTTTCAAAACCCTCCCCGTTCCAGAAATCGACCGCTAAAAGTCACAACTCGGCAATTCATACTGTTCCCACCCCGCCGCAATACCACCATCCACTGGCACCACTGCCCCATTCACATAACTGGCCGCTTCCGACGCTAAAAAAACCACCACCCGCGCCACCTCTTCCGGTTCACCCAATCGCCCCAGGGGCGTCCGCCCTTCCACAAACGGAATCTCGGGGTTATCCGGAATCCCCTCGACCGCTGGCGTCCGGATCGTCCCCGGCGCCACCGCATTCACTCGCATTCCCCTCCGCGCCAACTCCACCGCCGCACAACGTGTCAAATGCGCCACCCCCGCCTTCGAAACCGCATAAGCCGCTCCATCCGGCACTCCCAAAAGACCCACAAACGAAGCCAAATTCACAAAAGACCCACCAACCCCCATCAACCGCGACCCATGCTTCAGCCCCCACATCGTCCCCTCCACATTCACCGCCAGCGTCTTTTTCATCAACTCCGCAGACGTCTCCTCCAACTTCAAGCCCAAGGGCTGTATCCCCGCATTATTCACCACCACATCCAAGCGCCCTTCTTCCTCCACCACCTTCTCTAACAAGTCTTTCACCTCACTCTCCACCGCCACATCACCCACCAAACCCTTCACCCCCATCATCGCCACCTCATTCAAGTCAATCGCCCAAACCCGGGCTCCCACTTTCAGAAATTCCCTACAAATAGCCTCCCCAATTCCCGACGCCCCGCCCGTCACCACCACCACCTTCCCCTCAAAATCAAAATCCATAAAACCCTCGCACCTTCACATCTTCGCGTTTCAACAATTCCATACTCACTTCTGCCCCCTCGCCGGCTCCCGATCCATCGTCGGCCACGTTCCCCTCGACCGCGCCGCCAGATAACGTTGGATCAACCACACCGGCATCTCCAAATGACTCAACCGCCCCGGTCGCGACCGCCCCGACTCATGCCCCCTCTGCACCGCCGTGCATGCCTCCATATCTTCCAAATGAAACTCCGTCGCCTCCCGCACCCCGCGCTCTAACATCTCTCCAAAACCCTCCAACTCCGTCGTCTCCTGCGGCACCAAAATCGTCGTCACCAGCTTGCACTGCCCAGCCGCCTCCGGCTGCAAACGGTACCAAATCGCACAATCTGCCAGCACCACGAACATAAATGTCGGATGTCCCAGATAAAGCCCCCACTCATGCCGCTCCTCATCCGATAAACCCGCAACCAGCGGAAACGCATCCCATTGCTCTCCCGCACGTTCCACCTCCCGGATCTCTTTGCGAATCCTTTCCTTCATCGGCAAATGACAACGAATGTAATGCGCCTTCTCCTCCTCCGTCCACGTATCCTTCGCTGGCATCATCACCTGCAGCGTCTTCGCATGCGCCCCCGCGTGATGATAACTCTCCATAAAATTCTCAATCATCACCTTCCAGTTGAACGGACACTCCCACTCCTGCGCATTCACCATCACCATCTCCTCCAAATTCCACTTCTCCAAACCCTCCCCGAACTTCTCATACTGCTCCCCGATTCCCTTCTCCGCCTTCCCATCCAAATTCACAAACACAAACCCATGCCAAACCTCGCTCCGGAACTCGTGCAGACCAACCTCATCGCGACAAAAACCCTCCGCCTCATGCATCTCGGGACAAGCCTTCAAAGCTCCGTCCAATTCGAAGGTCCACGAATGATAACGACACAAAAACAAGCGCGCATGCCCACACCCTGCCACCCCGTCCCGCACATCCCCAATCCCGTGTCCATCATAACCAAAACCCTCCGGCATAATATCCATCGCCCGATGCGGACACACCCGCGACAAAACCCGCACCCTCTCATCCTTCCCGCGCACCACAATCAAGGGCTCACCCAGTAACTCGATATTCAGAAAGTCTCCGGCAACTGGCACCTGCGACACATGCCCCACACACAACCACTCTTTCCGGAAAATTTCCTCACACTCCCACTCAAAAAACTCCTCCGAGGTATACACACCCGCGGGCATCGAACGCGCGCGATTCAGCGGCAAATCCGCCAACTCTCCAACCTCGGCCAACAACTCCCCCACCTCTTCCGTCGACGAACCCCGGGAAACTCGTCCCATTTCACAAGCCTTGCGCACCAATTCTTCGCTCAATCGCATCACTTATTGCACAGAATCGTCATACTCTTTTCAGCAATTATCATACCAGCAGATTCTCTCTCTCCCTGAAATGCCTCATCCCAAATCCCCGGAGCCACCGCTCCCGGAAATTTGGGATAAGTTCAAGCTTGGAACCAAGCGACCAATAATGTGTCAAAAAGGGGTTCAACGACCTGCTCGGCCAAAGCCACGCGATTTCAATGCCGGGCTGGCCTTCGCCATCCGCTCAACGGTCTTTCCCACAAAATTCTTAGTCACTTTGGTTTCGGGAAGGTGAGACTTCTCGGCATGATTCACCACCCGCACAGAATTGGCCCGGCCCTTGTGACTGACTTGGCTTTGATGCCCTTCTACCGCCAAGACTCCAGCACTCACGACCATTCCAACTGCAATTGTTTGTTTCAAGTTCATCGTATTCTCTTTCTATAATGTTTCAGACAATCTGTTCTCTTGTCTGCTACTACGACTTCCCATGGACCCCTCCTATTCCCCCCGCCTCAAAAAATCTCATCCGCAAACAAACGAACAGAAGGAAACGTCAGCCGCCAAAGTGCGCGACCTCAATCAACAACCTTCAACTCAAAATCCCCCACCCGCCTCTCCCACCCCACAAACTCCGCCACATTCGCCCGGTCATACAAAACCCCCGCCGGTCCCATCACCAAAGGCTCTTCTCCATCCAATAAACTCGCCCCCAAGCGACCAATCTCTGGCAACCCATAATCGAGCGTCGCCGTTGTCCACCCCTTCCGCACCCACTCAATCGCGGCAGCACTCCCATTCCGCGACACAATCGGAAACGCGCCCAACAAACCCCTCTCCTCCAGAATCGCCACAACGTCATGCAAGGTCTCATCATTGAAGACCACCAAACCATCAAACGGAAAACAATCACCCATCAACCGCCTCACCACCTGTTCCGACGCCCCCTTCACATCCTCCAAATTTCGATACTCCCGCAAAAACGGATCATTCAACACCTCCAACCCCGCCCGCTTGGCCCCATCCAAACACCCGGATACCAACTCCTCATCATCCAGAATTTCCGGTCCCCCCAAAATCGCTATCCGCCCTCCAATCCCCACCTTCTTCGCTAAACAAGTTGCAAGCGCCACCCCTTGATAAAAGTTCGGTACCAGCACACTCCCAGAAACCTCGTAGCAAGGCCGATGAAACGTGTATACCCGCACCCCCGCCGACCTCGCCTCCGCCACCGCCTCCGCAGGCACCAACGGATCCGTCACAAACACAAAAATCGCATCCACCCCCTCGGCCACCGATGCCCGCACCGCCTCTGTCTGCTCCCCCAAGCGCAGCCGCAACTCCCCTCCACGCTCCGCAACCCCTGCCGCCAATCCCCGGGCTAGGGCATCCATCCCCGGATGCAACCCCGGCGGCAAAAACGCCAAAAAATCCACCTTCACAACCTCAACCAACAATCAATACAGCCTCGCATACTGCTCCACCTCCCACTGCGAAATCCGCAAGTGATACTGCAACCACTCCTCACTCTTGTAAGTAATGAACTCTTGCTTCAACTCACGCCCTAAAACCTCTTCCACAAAAGGATCCTGCGCAAACTCCGCCACCGCATCCTTCAAAGTCGTCGGCAACTCGGAAATCCCCCGCTCCGCCAACTCCTCATCACTCAACTCATACAAATTATCCTCCTGCGCTTCCCCCGGATCAATCTTCTCCCGGATTCCCTCCAAGCCCGCCGCCAAAGCCAAGGTCGCCGCCAAATACGGATTGCAAGCTCCGTCAGCATTCCGGCTCTCCACTCGCCCTCCCCCCATCGGTACCCGCAACGCATTCGTCCGATTGTTCCGCCCATAACTGTTGAACACCGGGGCCCAGGAATAATAAGCCATCAAACCCCTTCTCACCAATCGCTTGTAACTATTCACCGTCGGAGCAAAAGCCGCGCACAAAGCCGGACCATGCTTCAAAATTCCCCCAATGAAGTGATAAGCCATCTCACTGATCCCAAGCCCCCGCGGATCCTCCTCTGCAGACCTCACAAACAAATTCTCCCCACGATTCAGATCGTAAAGCGACATATTGAAGTGGGCCCCGTTCCCGGTCTTATCCGCGAAAGGCTTCGGCATAAACGTCGCCATCAAACCCTCCTGCGCCGCATACTCCTTCGCCATCATCCGGAAAAAAATAAAGCGATCACACATCGTCAACGCATCCGCATACTTAAAATCAAACTCGAACTGCGAATGCGCATCCTCATGATCAAAACTATACAAATCCCACCCCAGCTCATTGATCGTCGTCGCCATCCGATCCAGCCACTCATACCGATCCATAAACCGCTTCACATCATAACAACCCTTCACCAAAGTCTCGTCATCATTCGGAATCGATAACGACCCATCCTCCTCACGCTTCACCACAAACACCTCGCACTCGATTCCCAGATTCATCCCCAAACCCATCTCCTCCGCCAACGCCAACTGCTTCTTCAAGGCCACCCGCGTACTCACCTCATAAGGCTCCCCCTTGAACGACAAATCCGCCGGCATCCAAGCCACTTCCGGCCGCCATGGCAACTGCACCACCCCATCCAAATCCGGAACCGAAGCAAACTCATCATCACTCGGTCCCTGGCCCAAACCGTCGAGAGCATACCCCGTGTAAAGCTCCGACCCATGCGCAAAATGCAAGAAATGCTCAATCGGCACCACCTTCCCCTTCGGCACCCCGTGAATATCCACATAAGCCCCAATACAATACTTCACCCCCTTCTCCTTCAAATCCGCCTGCAACTTCAAAATCTCATCATCCGTCTTCATAATCTAAAATTCAAAATCATACCCCTCCCACTCACCCTCTGGCAAAGGCGGCTCCTCGACCAAGGCCCGCTCTAATTTGTCCACCAAAGCCCCAACCATCTTCCCGAACAACGCTTCCCCCGCATCCGCCGTCCCCTCGCTCGGTCGCCCCGTCACCCCGTTCAAACTCGTCTGCGCAACCGGATAACTGAACACCGTTCCCCCCGTCCGATCCTCATCATCGACCACCGCCTCCATGCGCACCGTCTCCGGAGATAAATACAACATCAAATCCGTCTCCCCTCGATTCGCATGCAAATCCTCCGCATCACTCCGAAACTCATCCCAAATCCCTTCGCCCAGAGTAAACGAATTCCACACCCCGATCTGCAGACGACCAAGGAACTTCACCCGCAACTGATCCACGGCCACCCGGAGGGCTGCATCATTCCCCAGATGCGCGTTCAAAAACACCACCCGCTTCCAACCCGTTGCCACTGCCCACGCCGTAAAATCCCGCACCACCGCCAGAAATGCCTCATGCCCCACTGTAAACGTCCCCGCCCACTTTGGCGTATGCCCCGCCGAAACCGAATAAGCCATCCCCGGCGCCACCGCTACTCCCGTCTTCTCCGAAGCCGCCCAACACAACCGCTCCCCAATCACCGTATCCGTGTTGATCGGCAAATGCGGCCCATGCTGCTCCGTCGCTCCGACTGGCACCAACAGCAAATTCTTCTCCTCCCGAACCCGCTCGACTTCCGGCCAAGGCAAAAACTCCAGTCGCACAGCCGCTGCAAAAGTCGGAGCCACCATCGTCACCTCCTACTCCACCTCGTCCCCTGCGGGAGTCAGCTTCGGAATCTTAAACTCTTCCCTCTCGTCATTCTCGGGGTGAATCAATTCCTCCAACCGCTTCTTGGTCGCCAAAAACTCAGGTGAGAGCAACTGCTCCACCGACCGCGGACGGGGAACAGGCACCTCGACAATCTCCTCCACATGCCCCGGATTCGCTCCCAACACCAAAATCCGATCCGCCAACAAAATCGCCTCCTCCAAATCGTGCGTAATGAACAACACCGTCACATCCACCGCCCGCCAAATCTGCAACAAATGCTTCTGCATCTGACAACGCGTCTGCGCATCCAAAGCCCCGAACGGCTCATCCATCAACAAAATCCTCGGCTGATTCGCCAACGCCCGCGCAATCGCCACCCGCTGCTTCATCCCTCCCGATAACTCGCGCGGATAAGAATCCGCAAATCGCTCCAAACCAACCATCTCAATCCACTGCAAAGCCTCACTCTCTGCCGTCGGTCCTTTCTTGCCTGCCATCTGCGGCCCAAACATTACATTCTGCTTCACCGTCAACCACGGGAACAGCGTATACCCCTGAAACACCATCCCCCGATTCGGACCCGGCCCCTCAATCGGTTCCCCATCCATCAGCACCTCTCCCGAAGTCTGAAAATCCAACCCTGCGAGAATCCGAATCAAAGTCGATTTCCCACAACCCGACTGCCCAATCACACACACAAATTCCCGGCGATGAACCGCAAAATCAATTCCCCGTAAAGCCTCCACATCTCCCTTCGCCGACTGGAAAATCCGACCCATCTGCGAAACCTCCAACACCTTCGGACGCTCATAAATTTCTCGAAAGCGTCTCGCAACCTCAGCAGATTGCTCCCTGTAATCCGGCAACTCAATCAACCCACTCACGAGGCCTGCCCTCCTTGACCGACTTCACTTGCCATCTCCGCCTCTCGCCCACTCCCGGCCAGACTCCTCGCCTTCCCTTTGATCCATCTCACAACTCTCACCATCCACGAAGTCTTCCCTTCCTTCGCCCAAGGAAACAGCACATCCCGGAACGCCGCCAAAATCTGATCCGTGAAAAACCCCGTAAACCCAATCAACAAAATAATCGGATAAACATGATCAAAATGAAAGCGACGCCCCTGCGTATCAATAATCTCGGTCAACCCACTCTTCGTCCCGATCAACTCCGCCACCACCAGCCAGGTCCAAGCCCAACCGAGCAGGATGCGCAGATCATTATACAAGCTCGGCAAAATCCCCGGCACCACCACCTTCCAAATCATCTGCCCCCGATTCGCCCCAAGCGTCTGCGCAGCATCAAGCAACGGCCGCTCAAGAAGCCTCGTCGTATTCGCCACCATCAAAATCAATTGCGGAAACGTTCCCATAAACACCAAGGCAATCTTCGGCTGCTGCTCAATACCAAAAATCGCAACAAGAACCGTCCCGAAAGCCGGTGCAGGCATATAACGAAAGAAGTCCGTAAATGGCTCAAACAACTTCGAGAAAAACGAGAACGTCCCGGCCAACAATGCCAATGGCAGCCCAATCAACACGCACAGGAGAAACCCCAGAAACACAACCCCAAGCGAAGAAAAATACTTCTCCCACACATTCAATTCCCCCAACTTGGACTCTCCTCGAAAGTCTTCCCAAGCCCGCAAAATCACTTCATGCGGCGCCGGCAAATAAGCCGGCCTCCCCACCGTCTTGACCCCTTCCGGTATCAACTGCAGCAGCGGCTCATGAGGAAATGCCTTCGAATCATAAACCGGCGAAAGCACCTCCAGTTTTGCCCAGTTCGCCCTTACCACTTCAAGGTTCTCACTCGATAACGTTCCTTTCGCCGGAACAAGCTCTCCCCGCGCAATCTGACCCCAAACCTCGTAGGTCTTCGCAAAATAATCCTTGAAGTAATCACTCACCCCCTCAGTCGGCTTCTCCTTCTCGAACCACCCGTTCTCCCGCATCACAGGCTCAAAATTCTTGAGCACTTTCTGGTTGGCCCGCCTGCCTGCCCGCTCACTCCCAACCTCAAAGCCTCCCTCCAAAATCGCTTGATTATCCGCCCTCACCGCCTCCCGGAAATCCCCATACAAAGCCTTCTCAAGCGCATCTCCCACCACATACGTCGCCGGAAATCTGTCCGTGTCCGACGGATTCCCCGTCACTTTCAAAGTGTATTCAACATCCCACAAAAAAGGCGCGTAAGCCCCAAAACACCACAACAAAACCGGGATCAAAAACGACAACACCATCGGCACGCCAGCACGATAGCCAGTCAATTCCTGGCCAACCGCGAACCAAGGCTTTCTGCGTCGTTTGCCTTCTTTCATAAACGATAAAAAGAGCAGCTTCCTACCCGTGAAGCTGCCCTAAATTTTCGAACGAACGTTCAGGTAGCCCTACTTGGCGACCGCTTTCGTCAAACTGGGATCGAAGTAAGCCTTATAGTCAACGGGCTTCTCGTAAACCTCATACTTCACATTGAAATCATCAGAAATCTTCGAAGACCCATAAATCGATTCCAAACCATCTCCCTCTTCCCAAACCTTCAACGCTTCATCCAACGACAGAATGTAGGTGCCATCAAAGAAAGGCTCATACTCGTCAGGCTTCACATTCACCCGACCAGCAAGAATCTCCAAAGCTTCGTCAAAGTTTTCTTCATCCTTGATGAACTCAACAATGCGATACCAGACCGAAACCACTTTCGCCCAGTCATCCTTGCGATCCTTCAAGCTTTCCGAAGAAACAAACAAACAATCATAAATCAAACCAGGCACCTCTTTCGAGGTATAAATAGGCTTCGAACCCTCCACTTCCTTCAGGGCCGTTCCAGAACTCGGCTGCCACGCACAAATCGCATCCACTTTACCAGACGCCAACACACTCGGAGTCTCATCCGTCGGAGTGTTCACAATCTCCACATCCGCCTCACTCATCCCGGCAGCTTCAAGCCCCTTCAAAACCAAGAGATGCGGAACAAATCCCTCTTCCAAAGCAATCTTCTTACCCTTCAAATCCTTAATGCTCTCGATTCCGGGCTTTGCAACCAACATATCATTCCCGTTGGAGTAATCGTTGATAATGATGCATACCGAAGGCTTCGCCGTCGCACCGGTCACCAGAGCATCCCCGTTCGTCATGCTCACCGCATCGAGTTTCCCCGCTCCGTAAGCTTCCATCGAAGCCACGTAATCCATCCACTCAAACTCGACCTCGACTCCAAGTTCCTCGAACCAGCCTTTTTTGATGCCCACTTCCCAAGCGACCCAGCCCGGCCAGTCACTGTAACCAATTTTCAATGGCTCAGCCTGAACTGAACCAAGTCCGAAGACCATTACTCCTGCGAGCAGCTTTCCTAAGGTTTTCATCAATTTCTCTCGTAGTTTGGGAACCCGATATGATTTTTTATCGAGATCGTATGATGGGGTTTAGCAAGGGTCATGCCACTTGAAAATCAGGCCCTTCGCCCAATCTTCAGCAAATCGCCACCACCAACCCTGCCCCTCTCGCAAATTGAACGATGAATGCCGGGGTGGCGATGAGATTTTCTCGCCTGAATTGTAATATTCAACGAACCTCAAATCCTCTAATCGATCCAAACAACAACTGATGAACACCCCAAGCTTCCTCACGGCCCTCCTCCTAAGCGCCATCCCTATTCACGGAAACCCCGAATACCTCACCCCCAGCAAACCCTACTCCGCCTCCCCCTTCCTCAACACCGTCAAACCAGAGCCCGTCAATCTCACTCGCGGTCGCATCGACATCCCTCTCATCACTTGGGCCGCCGATGGCCTAACCATCGATGCCAACAAGGGCATGAATCCCACCCCCGACTCCCCACTCGCCAAAGCCCTCGGCATTCCCGCCCAACTCACCGTCGTCGATGAGTTCGATAAACAAGTCGCCAATTACATCTCCGGGCAGTCACCCTTCCTCCGTGGCACCGTCGGAATGGTCACTCTCGTCTCCGAAGCCCTCACCGAAATTGACCCCGGCCTCGCCCCTGTCGTCATCTACCAACACTCCTGGTCCACTGGCGCCGACGGCTTTGTCGCCAAAGACATCCAGACACTCTCCGACCTCAAAGGCAAATCCATCGTCGTCCAAAAAAACGGCCCCCACATGGACCTCGTCCAGGTTCTTCTCCAAGACGCCGGACTCAAACCTGCCGACGTCACCCTCAAATACGTCGCCGACATCACCGCCATCCAGGAAAACGCCGTCCGCGACCCAGCCGGAGCCTTTCGCACGGATTCTTCTCTCACAGGCGCCGCTTGCATCTACCCCGACATCCTCACCCTCACCGCCAACGGAACCGTAGGCACTGGCGCGGAAGACTCCGTCAAAGGTGCTCGCCCCATCCTGACAACCCGCACCGCCTCCCGCGTCGTGGCCGACGTCTACGCCGTACGGCGTGACTTCTTCGAATCCCACCGCGAAATCGTTCACGGCTTCACCCGCGAACTCCTCAACACCCAAACCAAATTCCTCGACGAGCTCGCCAACATCAAAAAGAAAGACCAGGCCGACAAAACACGCCTCAAAGCGTTCCGCGAACGCTGCAAACCCCTCGCCGCCTTCGCCCTCCAAGACGAACAAGCCACCGGCGACTACATCGCTTGGCTAGGCCTCGACTCCGAACTCGTCGGCCTCGCTGGCAATCGCGAATTCTTCGCCAATTCCCGCAACCCCGTTGGATTCCAAGCCACCGCCCAACGCGCTGCCGACTACTTCCAATCTATTGGCTTCCTGAACTCATCCCCCATACCCACTCTTGCCAACTGGAACTACTCCTCCGACTTCTCCACCCTCGCCGCTGCCCCAAAAGCCACTCCCCGCAAAACCTTCGCCACTCCCCAGGCCGCCGCTCGTGCCGTCAATGACGAAGGCGCCAGCGAACTCTTCCGCTACACCTTCCAGTTCCCCGCCAACATCGCCGAACTCGACTGGCGTGACCACCGGCAAGTCTTCGACACCCTCCATGACCAAGCCTCACGCTACGGTGGGGCCGTCGTCCAAATGCGCGGGCATGCCGACAATTTCTTCGCCAACTTCGTCCGCATGAAAGGCTCCCAGGGAGCCGACACCTTCCGCCAACGCAAACCCGGCACCAACGAATTCATCGAAAAACCCCTCCCGAAACTCGAACAAGTCCTCGGCTCTGCCAACCGCCTCAGCTACAACCGCGCCTTCTCCGTCAAACGTGCCTACGCCACCTACCTCCGCGAAGCCCTCGGACTCACCTCCGAAGAAATCGATCTGTCCCGCTTCGACGTCAAGGGCATGGGCGTCTCGGACCCCATCCACGACAACCCCACCGACAAACAACAGCGAGCATCTAACATGCGCGGCGAGCTCGTCATCTACGCCGTCGAATCCGAAATCCCCCTCGACTTCGAAATGGACGACCTCCAATAACCCACCTCCGGAATCCTAAATGCCCCGCCCGCCTCAGCCACACCAGAAGCTCCCATGAACAAACGCATCTTCACCCTCCTCCTCACCACCCTCGCATTCGCTCAGGCCGACATCGATTCCGATCTCGACCGCGAACTCCGTGACCAAACAGCCACCTCCATCTCCATCATCTTCGACGACAGTGGCTCCATGGCTCCCAATGGAAAAATCGGCCAGGCCAAGCGAGCCTTCTCCGCATGGCTCTCCGCACAAAGCGAAGACACCCGCTTCTCCCTCCTCCACTTCGCAAATGGCGGCCAAATCGCAGTCCCCCTCGACAAAAACACCCGCGACGAAGTCGCTCGCCGCGTGCAACAACTCTCCCCCGAATACAACACTCCCATCACCCAATGCCTCCGCCTTGCCGGCGCCCAGATTCAAAAACGCCAACAACAAAACCCCTCCTCCGAACGCCACATCGTCGTCATCTTCACCGACGGCCACGAAACCCAGGACCGTCGGGGAAACCAAGGCGTCGTGGAAGAAGTCAACAACCTCACCAGCCAAGGCATCGAAGTCGTCGGCATCGGCTTCCACGGCCAGGGCGACTACATGCAAAACGCCGTCACCAACTACTACACAGCTGATAACGAAACCGAACTCGCAAAAGGCCTGGCCCAAGTCGCCGCGGAAGTCCCCATCGATGCCGACTTCGAAATCACCGAAAGCGAAAAAAAACTCATGGCCCAAGCCTCCGCCATTCCTCTCTCAGACCCCTCCACATCCCAACCCCAGCCTTCTCCTGAATCCGACCCAAAAAAGAAAACAACCTTCCCCTTCATCTTCATCATCGCGCTCTTCATCATCGTCACCCAGCTCTTCAAAGGATTCGCCAAAAAGTAACCTTCATGGAAACCCTCGTGTAACCTCCAAGCACTCTTCACCTACGCGACCAAACACTCCGCCAAAGCCAGAAAAAGGCCCGCCCACCACTCATGAAGAAACTCTTCGTCGCCCTTTGCATCCTCACCCTCGTCGCCATGGTCGCCTGGAAGCTCACCGAGGGCACCCGCGAATCCCGCTCCCGCGAACAACTCCTCCTCCAATCCAGCGACGCGCGCAAATTCGACCGCACCCTCACCATTCTCGGCGACGGCTGGCTCGGCTACATGATCTTCCGCTCCCGCTCCTTCCAGGACGAACTCGCCAAACACAACCTCGGCATCCAATACCAACACGAAAACGATTTCAAAAAACGCTTCCAAGCCCTCCGCAATGGCCAGGCCGACCTCGCCCTCGCCACCATCGACTCCTACCTCCTCAATGGGAAATCAAGCAACTATCCCGGCGTCCTCACCTTCCTCATCGACGAATCCTTCGGCGGCGATGCCCTCATCGGCGGCCCGGGCATCCAATCCCTCGACGACCTGCGCAAGGAGAACCTCAAAGGAGCCTTCGTCGGCTACTCCCCCTCCGAATTCCTCATCAAATCGCAAGTCTCCCTCTTCCAAATCAACCAACTCCAACCCCGCCTCAATCAATTCCGCGTCGACGACGACAAAACCGCCTTCAAGAAACTCCAATCCGGCCAAGCCGACTTCGCCGTCCTCTGGGAACCTCACGTCTCCAACGCCCTCCAACAAATCAAGGGCACTTCTCGTATCATTGACACCGCCAAAGCCAAAAACCTCATCATCGACGTCGCCATCGCCTCCCGCCAACTCGCCGCAAAAGAACCCGACACCCTCGCCAAACTCACTCAAGCCTACTTCACCGCCCTCAACCAACTCCTCTCCGACCGCGACCTCCTCCTCCAACTCGCCATCGCCGACTCCGGTGAAAATCAAGAACAAGCCGCCCGCATGCTCGCCGGCATCCGCTTCACCAACTACCAAACCAACCTCACCGACTGGTTCCCCATCGACAATCCCAGCACCGCCCGCCTCGCTCCCTCCATCCAATCCATCGGCAACATCCTCACCGACCTCGGCGACCTCACCACCCTCCCCGACACCCCCACCATCCTGAACTCCCAAACCCTCGCCACCCTCCGCCAAAACCCCGCCACCCACCAAACACTCTCCGAGGGCCCCGCCCAAGTCACCCCCGCGACCTTCTTCACACCCCTCCCCGCAGACCAATGGCAAACCCTCGCCGCCAAAGCCACTGGAACCCTCCTCGAACAACCCGTCACCTTCCCCCCGGGCTCCGCCAACATCCCCGACGAATTCCAGGAACAACTCAAGGCCGCCACCCAAAAACTCATCCACTACCCCTACCACCGCCTCCTCATCCAAGCCCACGTCAGCCCCGGCACCGACCCCCAGACCGACCTCACCCTCTCCCAACAACGCGCCGATACCATCCGCGACTTCCTCATCAACAACAACCAACTCCCTCCCAACCGCATCCACGCCCTCGGCCTCGGAGCCACTCAAACCCCCGAACGCAAAACCGGCGAATCCCCCCGCGCTTGGAAACGCCGCTGCCGCCGCGCTCTCATCCTCCTCGCCACCGACTAACCAAAAATAATCGTCAATCAACCCCAGCCCATCTTCAATATCCCCATGCGGCCCACGTTCCCCGTCAGCGAAAAAGCCCTCGCCAAGAAACGCCGCCAAACCATCTTCGGCTCCGCCCTCACCTGGGCCTCCCTCCTCCCCTCCTTCGGCGCTTGGACTCTCCTCGACGCCCCTCCCTGGGCTGCCGGCCTCGGCCTCCTTGCCACCCTCGGCGGCTTAATTGCCTACTGGAAACAACATCTCGATAAACAAGAACCTCACTTCCTCGACCAACTCATCGCCCAAAGCAACGCCGAACAAGACCAAGCCCTCCACCACCACGCCCAACAACTCTTTCACCGTGGTCACGTCCAAGCCGCTCGCATCCTGCGCCACACCATCGGGCTCAAACAAGACATCGAATCCCAAGTCCACCGCGAAGCCGCAACCATGCATCAACGCGAACGCCTCGACACCCTCGTCGACCGCATCACCTTCGCCCTCGTCGACAAACTCGAACAACAAACCCAATCACCCAGCCCCCAAACCGACTACCAAATCACCCAAGCCATCCAAAAACTCGAGCAAACCCTCTCCAACCTCCCCAACATCCTCAACCCCAGCGCCGCCCTTCCTCAACACAACCCCGACCCCCTCCAACAAGCCCTCGATGAACTCGCCCAGGAATCCTCCATTGCCGACAGCGTAAAAAAACGTCTTCTCAACGACTGGAAAAAATCACCTGCCTCCCTCTCCAGCCCCGGGAACGAATCCCCACGCCAAACGGAACAGAACCTAGGCTAAATATTCCGGCACCACTTCCCCTTTCGCAGAAATCTGCGCGACCGCGCCACGAGGACGCTCAACTTCTAACAAAAACTCTCCCGAACCTGCCGGGGAACGACCCACCGTCTTGGCCTCCACCCAACTCTCCCAGCGACGTCCCGGCACAAACAATCCCTCCAGACTCCCGCAACAATCCCACTCAGCAAAACGACTCCAAGGATCCGCGAGATTCCCCCCCGCAGCAATGGCTCCTTTCACCAGCCTCTCAAAGAACGCCCCCTCCGCCCATCGACTCCCCTTCTTCGCCACCAGAGCCAATTCACGCCGAGCCTGCCCCACTCTCGCCGCATCCTCCGAAAATCGAAAATAGCCCTGCACCAAATCCGTTTCGCAGGCCCGCTTCAGCGAATCACCCGGCAACCGCACAACCTCCCACCCCTCCCCTCTCGGTTTCGACCGCCCACTTTGACCCAACAAACGCGACTCCCCGAAATCATCGACGCCCAACTTCGGCTTCGTCCCTCCTGTCATCCCGTAGCCCAACAAAAATTGCTCCCCCTGTGAATTCGCCACCCAATCGTAAGAGGCTCCTCCAATCAACAAACCACTCACCAAACCTTCCCCACGCCGAAGAAAGGCCTCCACCGCATCCATCAACACAAGATCCACGGAACCCGACTGAAGAGCACGCAAGGAGCACTCAGTTCCGAGGAAAATCTCCCTCGTGACCGAAAACCCATGTCCCGCACCAAGGAGGTCCTGAATCTCGAGATCATCCAGACAACCAATTTTGATAACCCCACCTCTCATCGTCAAAAAAACTCCGTCTAAATGGCCTGCCGAAGCACACGCCATACCACTCCTTTCCAAGCACTTGTTCGCGAAAACATGAATCCTCCTCATCGACCTTCGCGATTGCTGAATTCTTTTCAGCACGCAAATCCACCAAAGGCATATCCGTTGCTCAAACTCCTCCGCCTCCGGAAAAACAACTCTTTCCGGCAGTACTAGAAATCGAACTAACAGATCAGATGTTCAGGAAATACATATTCAGATCCACAACCTTGGCGAGCTACGGAGCATTGCTTCTTGGCAGCCAGGTACTTGCGGACGACTACCCCACCGCCGAGGTGAACACCACCGGTCTCGCCGTAACAGACGATACCGTAACCGTCGGCCAACTCCACTCCATCACCGGAACCATGGCCATTAGTGAAACTGGTTCCGTCCAAGCCGAACGCCTAGCCATTGAACAAATCAATGCCATGGGCGGAGTCTTGGGGAGGCAGATCAAAGTGATTCAAGAAGATGGAGCCAGCGACTGGCCCACCTTCGCTGAAAAAGCCAAGAAGCTCATCATCCAGGATAAAGTGGCCTGCGTCTTCGGTTGCTGGACTTCTGCTTCCCGGAAAGCCGTTCTTCCCATCTTTGAGAAAGAGAACAACATGCTCTACTACCCCACCTTCTACGAAGGTCTCGAAGATTCCAAAAACGTAATCTACACCGGTCAAGAAGCGACCCAACAGATCATTTTCGGTCTCGACTGGGCTTATGAAAACTTGGGTGCCCGCACCTTCTACCTCATCGGTTCCGACTACATTTGGCCGCGCACATCCAACAAGATCGCACGCGCCCACATCGAGCGTTACCTCAAGAAGAAAGACCCGAAATGCAAGGTCGTCGGCGAGGAATACTACCCTCTCGGTCACACCAACTTCCGCTCCTTGATCAACAAGGTCAAACTCAAGAAGCCGGACCTCATCTACAGCGTGGTCGTCGGTGGAAGTAACGTCGCTTGGTACAAACAACTCAAAGCTGCCGGTATCACCTCCGACAAATACAACCTTCTCACCATCTCCACCACCGAGGATGAACTTCTCGGAATCGGAGGCGAAAACGCAGAAGGCTTCTACGCTTGCATGAAATACTTCCAGTCTCTCGACAACGAGAACAACAAGAAGTTCGTCGCCGCTTTCAAAGAGAAGTATGGCGAGAAGAGCGTCATCGGTGACGTGACCCAAGCCGCTTACCTCGGACCATGGCTCTGGAAAAAGACAGTTGAAAAAGCGGGCAGCTTCGACATCGACAAAATTGCTGCCGCTGGTGGTGGCATCGAGTTTGCCGAAGCTCCTGAAGGCTACGTGAGAATTCACGACACCAACAACCACCTTTGGAGCAAAGCTCGCATCGGTAAGATTCTCAAGAACGGTCAATTCGAAGTGATTGCCGAATCTCCCGAACTCATTGAGCCAGATCCCTATCCCGAAGGGTACCAGTAAAGACACTTTTCTTGTTCACCCGAACGATATCAGCCCGGTTCCTTTCCTCGATGATTCAAGCACCCTCAGGAACCGGGCTTCTCCCCCACCTCTCTCTCGCAGCCTCTTAACAACTCACCACCACAAATCATGGGCGAATATTCCTTCGAGGAAATCAAATCCATCTTCATCATGCAGTCCTTCGGCGGACTGAGCCTGATGTGCATCTACATTCTCATGGGCCTCGGCCTCTTCGTCGTATTCGGCCAGATGGGCGTCATCAATATGGCCCACGCTGAATTCCTCGTCATTGGCTCATACACCATGTGCCTCTGTTCAAAATTCGTCACCGAAAACATGCCCCAGTTCGTGAACCACTACCTCTGGGTCGCAATTCCTCTCGCCTTCTTAACAGCATTCATCATCGGTTGGCTCGTCGAATGGGGACTAGTCAGTCGCCTCTATAAACGCCCTCTCGATACGCTCCTCGCGACGTGGGGTTTGAGCCTTGTGATGCAACAATGCTTCCGCACCTTCATCGGCGCCCGCGAAATGAGCGCCACCCTCCCTGATTGGCTTATGGGTTCATGGGCACCCACCGACACCATCGATATCCCTATCAACGGCCTCGTCATTCTCGCTATCACCATCATTCTCACCGTTGGCCTCGTAATCTTTACCCGCAAAACCCGCTGGGGCTTGCGCATGCGGGCCACCTCACAGAATCGCGACATGGCACAAGCCGTCGGTATCAACACCAAGATGACGGACCGCTTCACCTTCGCTCTCGCCTGCGGCATCTCAGGCATCGGGGGAGCCTTCCTCACAACCGTAGCTTCCACCTCACCGACTGCTGGAACGGCCTATATCGTCGATGCCTTCCTCGTCCTCGTCGTTGGTGGCCTCGGAAGCCTCTTCGGACTCATCATCTCCGCCGGTTTCCTCGCTCTTCTCTCGTCCATCCTCGAGTTCGTCATGTCTGGCTCTGTCGCCAAGGTCTGGCTCTACCTCATCATCTTCGTAGTCCTCGCCAAATTCACCAAAGGCCTCTTCGCCAGCAAAGTCCGTGTTTGAAGCAACAACCTAAAAGTCTTTCAACATGTCTACCACCGCATTCAAAAATACCGTTCCTGGCAACTCAACCTTCCGACAACTCTTCGGAGCTGGTTCGAGCTTCTGGGGATTGGTCATCCTCGCCATCCTTCTCTTCCTAGTCCTGCCGAGCTTATTGAGCACCTTTCGACTCAACCTCACCGGCAAATACCTCACCTACGGCTTCTGCTGCCTTGGTCTCGTCCTCTGCTGGGGACACGCCGGCATCTTGAGCCTCGGCCAAGGACTATTCTTCGGCATCGGTGGCTACGCCATGGCCATGTTTCTCAAGCTCGAAGCGTCCGACCCCGAATCAACGGCCATCCAAACCACCCCCGGCATCCCCGACTTCATGGACTGGAACCAGATCACTGAACTCCCATGGTTCTGGCACGCCTTCAAGAGTCTCCCCCTCACCATCGCAATCATATTCATCCTCCCCGTCATCGTAGCCTTCATCTTGAGCTTCTTCTACTTCAAGGGCCGGGTCTCAGGAGTCGTCTTTGCGATTCTCACCCAATCCATGGTCGCCTGCACCTGGTTCTTCATCGTCGGTAACCAAGGTCTCTTCGGGGGGATCAATGGCATGACCGATCTGAAAACTCTCAATGGATGGGACATCCGCACCGAGGGTGCCCAACGCACCCTCTACTTCGTGACCTGCTTCTGTCTCATCGCTTGCATCCTACTCTGTCGCTTCGTTCTCTCTTCACGTCTCGGTCGCGTCCTCGTGGCACAAAGGGACAAAGAGGAACGAGTTCGCTTTTCCGGCTACAACCTCACCGCCTTCCGCGTCTTCATCTTCTGCATGGCTGGCGTTCTGGCCTCCATCGGAGGAGCACTCTTCACCCTCCAGGTTGGCTTCATGTCTCCCAACCTCATCGGTGTCGTTCCCTCCATCGACCTTATCATCTTCACCGCCGTGGGAGGTCGCCTGAGTCTGCTTGGCGCCGTTTACGGAGCCCTCCTCGTCAATACCGCCAAAACTTTGTTGTCAGAAAGTTACCCGAACCTCTGGGTCTTCCTCTACGGGGCTCTCTTCATCCTCGTCGTTCTCGTCCTGCCAAAAGGTCTCGTCGGCGTCTGGGATGACCACCTCTCCAAATTGGTTCGGAAGTTTGCCAAACCAAAGGAATCCCCCTCAGTCAGCAACAAAACCGACACTGTTGAATCATGAGCTCAAATACCGACTACCTCCTCGCTGTCGAGGACCTCACTGTCAGCTTCGACGGTTTCAAGGCTGTCGACTCACTCACCCTCTACATCGACGAGGGCGAACTCCGCGTCATCATCGGACCAAACGGAGCCGGCAAAACCACCATTCTCGACCTCATTTGCGGGCGAACGAAAGCCACCTCCGGCTCCGTGAAGTTTCGCAACCGCGAACTCACCAATCTCCGTGAACACTCCATCGTGCGTGCCGGACTAGGCCGCAAGTTTCAGACCCCTTCCATCTACGAAAACCTCACCGTCTTCGAAAATTTGGAGATCTCTTACCCCTGGGGACGCACCGTCTGGGGCTCGCTCGGCTTCCGCAGGACTCCCGAAATCACTGAAAAAATTGAGCAAGTCGCCGAGACAATTTTCCTCAAGGACTCTCTCCATGACTCGGCTGAGCTTCTTAGCCATGGGCAGAAGCAATGGCTCGAGATCGGCATGCTGCTCGTTCAGGAACCGGAACTCATAATGCTCGACGAACCCGTCGCCGGCATGAGTGTCAAGGAGCGCGAAGCGACTGCAGAACTCCTCAACCGTATCGCCAAGGAACGCTCCATCATCATCATTGAGCACGACATGGATTTCGTCGCTCAAATCGCCAAAAAAGTCACCGTCCTCCACCTAGGGAAAATCATTGCTGAGGGCACCATGAAAGAGGTCCAGGAAAACGAGAAAGTTCAAGAGGTCTATCTCGGACACTAACAACCCGACAAACAACGATGCTCAATATATCAAATCTCAAAACCGGCTACGGCCAAAGCGAAGTCATCGAAAACCTCTCCTTCCAACTCGGAAAAGACGAAATCCTTGGCGTCATGGGCCGCAACGGCATGGGCAAGACCACTCTATTCAAAACCCTAATCGGAGCTCTTCCGACCATGGAAGGATCCATCGAACTCGAAGATAAGAATCTCGCCAGCCAACCAGCATTCAAACGGGTCCGCTCAGGCCTCGCCTACGTCCCCCAAGGCCGCATGATTTTTCCGACTCTCACCGTTAAGGAAAATATTCAAACCGGACTCGAAAAATCGGGCGGCACCAAAATCCCCGACTACATCTACGATATCTTTCCTGTTCTCAAGGAAATGCACTCACGAAAAGGAGGCAACCTCTCCGGCGGTCAACAACAGCAGCTTGCCATCGCTCGGGCACTCGTCACCGAGCCTAAGGTTCTCCTCCTCGATGAGCCGACTGAAGGCATCCAGCCTTCCATCATTAAAGACATCGCTCGCATCCTCAAAAAGATCCGAGACCTCAAGGGAATTTCAATCATTGTCGCAGAACAAGTTCTCTCTTTCGCGCTCGAAGCCTGCGACCGCTTCGTCGTTATCGAAGGGGGAAATTTCGTCCACGAAGCCGACCGCGAAAACGTCGATCCCGAAACCATTAAAAAACTTCTCTCAGTCTAATTTGCCACCCTCCTCAAGGGATAGACTCAAAACCAAAACCACCAGAACCATGCCAGAAACACTAATAAAAGTAGATACCTCCGCCGCTCCTGAAGATCAGGACGTCCTCCACAACCGTTGGCACCCCGACATCCCAATGGTTGCTACCGTCAAGCCAGGCGCTGAATTCCGCGTCGAATGCGTCGATTGGACCGGAGGTCAAATCAGCAACGACGATTCCGCAACCGACATCAAAGTCGTAGACCTCTCCAAGGTCCACTATCTGTCTGGTCCCATTGCCGTAGAAGGTGCTGAACCAGGTGACCTTCTCGTTGTGGACATTCTTGACGTAGGCGTCCTCCCCGAATCCGAATGGGGCTTCACCGGCCTCTTCGCGAAGGAGAATGGCGGAGGTTTCCTCACCGAACACTACCCCGACGCCCGCAAAGCATGTTGGGACTTCCATGGCGTCTACACCTCTTCACGCCACATCCCAAAAGTTGAGTTCGCAGGCATCATGCACCCTGGCCTAATCGGCTGTCTGCCTTCCCAAGAGCTTCTCGACACTTGGAACAAACGTGAAAAAGAACTCTTCGACACCGACCCCGAACGCGTCCCCGCCCTGTGCACCCTTCCTGACGCGTCCACCGCTCACATGGGTCGCATGACAGGTGACGCGGCCAAAGAAGCGGCCGCAGAAGCAGCTCGGACCGTCCCCCCTCGCGAGCACGGGGGCAACTGCGACATCAAGAACCTCACCCGCGGCTCAAAAGTTTACTTCCCTGTCTACGTCAAAGGGGGTGGTCTTTCCATGGGAGACATTCACTTCTCCCAGGGTGATGGCGAAATCACTTTCTGTGGCGCGATTGAAATGGCCGGCTACCTCGACCTCCGGGTCAACCTCATCAAGGAC
Source organism: Verrucomicrobiota bacterium (assembly GCA_039186735.1). Taxonomy (GTDB): domain Bacteria; phylum Verrucomicrobiota; class Verrucomicrobiia; order Verrucomicrobiales; family Akkermansiaceae; genus Roseibacillus. The sequence goes on from JBCCZX010000014.1 coordinate 24,066, forward strand.
GGAATGGCCAAGTATGGTGTCACCAACAACCCCATCTTCCAAACCAGCCCGATGGAGCCGAAATACACCGAACACCTTGTTTTCGAGGGCATCTCCGTCGACGAAGCAGGCAAACAATACTACCTCGACCCTCACGTCTCCTACCGCATGGCCTGTCTCAACGCCATCGAGTACATGAAGAAGTTTGGCTACACTGGCGAGCAAGCCTACGCCATTCTCGGAACTGCTCCCGTTGAAGGACGCATCAGCGGCATCGTCGATATTCCAAACGCCTGCGCAACCCTCTACCTGCCGACTGGCATCTTCGACTTCGACATCAGGCCAGGGGCCGACGGGCCAGTGCCAATCGTCAATGATACCGACCTCGCGGTCGCTAGCTAAATCTCACGCCTAACCATGCCACTCTACGAATACCAATGTGCTGACCACGGTCGCTTCGAGGCTTTTGCGAGTCTTGACGACCGCAGCCAGCCTTATGCCTGTCCGACCTGCGAACAACCCTCCCGCAGGGCCATCAGCGTTCCCCGACTTCGCAATCTCGCTCCCGCAATGGCCTCCGCACACGAGCGCAATGAGCGCAGCCGTCAGCAGCCTCATGTTTGCGGGCCAGGCTGTTCACACAAACACTCAACACCAAAGAAGAAACAATCCGAGCCAACTCTTCAAAGATATCAAGGCGCACGACCATGGGTCATTGAGCACGCCTGATGACTCGATAAGTGGCTCAGAAATTGCGGGCAGTCCGCGTGTCGCTCATGCTCGTCAACGACCTGAGACAATTAGAAGCCTTCCGGATCCTAGCACGTTCCGGAAGCTTCACCGACACCGCTAAACGAATGGGTGTCACCCAGTCTGCAATTAGCCATTCTCTCAAAAACCTCGAATCATCAATCAATTGCAAACTATTCAACCGCTCAGGACGTAAACTCATCCTGACAGACCGTGGTCGCGAACTCCTCAACGAAATTGAAGGCAGCCTCAATCAAATCAACAACGCCCTCGAGCATGCTTCCACACCCGCCAAATGGGGAATTGGTACTTTACGCATCGGCATCGAGCACCTCCTCGCCAAACATCTTGTCCGTGACATCCTAATCGAACTCGACTCTCTCTTTCCCTTCCTTCGTTGTGAAATCACAACCGAATACACCCCCAACCTTCTTGATCTATTGGACCGCGACCAGCTCGATATCGTCGCGGGCATCCAATCTCCGGGCTCTCCTTCCCCTGAGAACGCAACCCGCCACTTTACCCCCGTCGCCGAAGAGTCCCTTCTCCTCTTTCTCCCTGCCGACCACTCCGCCTTGCACGGCAAACCCTTCCTCTGGGAAAAACAAAAATCCATCGTCATCATGACCTGCGGGAGAGACGAAGAAGACTATATTCACTCTTACCTCTCTCACTTTACCGAAGCCCCTTCTGTTCACCACCACATCACCAGCGAGAACGCATTCCGCGAACTCATCCTCTCCGGTTTGGGCGTTGGCATCGGCTCCCCCTGGATGCTCAAAAATCAACTCACTAAGGACAAAATCGGCACTATCCCCGTTCCGAGCCAGGGCCTCAAAAGACAATGGACCATTTTCTCGAACTCCAACAACCCCACCCCAGCCAGCGTCAGCTTTGAAACCCTCTTCAAACGCGGCTTCGAAAATCTCTCCGCCTAACCAAGAAGCCCGTTGACCTTCCCATTCAGCCCCCAGACTTCCCGCCGCCCTGCCAGCGCCACCAACTCCACTTCCTTTTCATCTCCAGGCTCAAAACGAACCGCTGTCCCAGCTGGAATATTCAATCGAAAGCCCTTCGCGGCCTCTCGATCAAAAGAAAGCTTCGAATTCACTTCAAAAAAATGAAAATGACTCCCCACCTGCACCGGTCGGTCCCCCGTATTCGCAACCACCATCAAAAAAGTAACAAGACCCGCATTCGCTTCGTGGGCCTCCCCCTCTTTCACAATCAATTCACCAGGTTTCATCGTCTCATTGAATAGGGTGATGCACGGTCACCAGTTTTGTTCCATCGGGAAAAGTCGCCTCCACCTGCACTTCATGCACCATTTCTGCAACTCCCTCCATCACCTCATCTTTCGCCAAAATCCGCGTCCCCTCATCCATCAACTGCGCCACCGACTTCCCGTCCCGGGCTCCTTCCATCACCTCATAAGTAATGATCGCCACCGCTTCCGGATAATTCAATTTCAACCCTCGACCCTGCCGACGACGCGCTAGGTCAGCCGCAACAACAACCATCAACTTTTCTCGCTCTCTCGGCGTCAAATGCATGCTTCAGGACTATACTAAACACTCAGATATTGCGCTACCAAATCATCAGAAAGTTGGCCAATCCCTCCCTGCTCCACAACCTTTCCTCTCTCCATGATAAAAAACGAATCAGAAACACGCCGCGCAAAATCCAAATACTGCTCAACTAGTAAAATCGTCACCTCCGTCGTTTCCTTGAGATGCAAAATCGCATCCTCAATCTGATCAATAATCGATGGCTGGATTCCCTCCGTCGGTTCATCAAGGATCAACAACGAAGGATTCGTCAAGAGAGCACGCCCAATCGCCAACTGCTGCTGTTGCCCTCCAGACAAAACCCCTCCTTTCCGCTCTTTCATCTCCTCAAGAACTGGAAACAACTCATAGACCTCTTCCAACCTCTCCCGGGCCGCCTTCCCATGCACACTCAAACTCACCTTCAGGTTTTCCCAAACCGAAAGATTGGGAAAAATATCCCGACCCTGTGGCACATACCCGATTCCTGCTAGCGCCCGACGCTCCGGATTCATCTTCCCCAAATTTTCTCCTCCCAGAGACACAAGCCCCGCTCCCACCGGCACCAAACCCATAATCGCCTTCAAGGTCGTCGTCTTCCCTACGCCGTTTCGCCCCAACAAAGAGACCACCGAATTTTTTGGCGCCTCCAATTCCACACCACGCAAAATCAACGATTCATCATACGAAACCTCTACACCCTCTAGCTTCAAATGAATCGCATCACTCATGCCGCGTCCGTATGTTTTTGCCTCCCCAAATACACTTCTTTGACCGTCGCATCACTGGCCACTTCGTCAAAAGACCCCTCCTTTAAGACGTGACCCTGGTGCAAAACCGTCACTTCTCGAGCAATCTGCCTCACAAATTCCATATCATGCTCCACCACCACCACACTATGTTGACCTTCCAAACTCAACAACAACTCTCCCGTTCGCTCAGTCTCCTCATCACTCATCCCCGCTGCCGGTTCATCCACAAGAAGCACCCTAGGCTTCTGCGCAAGAAGCATTCCTATCTCTAACCATTGCTTCTGCCCGTGCGAAAGACTCCCAGCCAAGTCCTCTCGCCGATCCACCAAACGGATCACCTCGAGAACCTCATCGATCTGCTCCTTGTCTTCTGCCGTCTCGGAGTAAAACAAGGCCTTCAGCACCCCCCGATGACGGTTCAACGAAAGCAACAGATTATCCCGAACCGAATGCCGGGTATAAACACTCGGCGTCTGAAATTTTCGGGCAATGCCCAAGCGGTTGATCTGATACTCACGCAGCTTCCTCAAATCAATGTCATGCCCATCTGGCTGATGAAACGTCAACGTACCCTCGTCGGGCTGCGTCCGCCCCGTAATCAGATCCATAAATGTGCTCTTCCCCGCTCCATTCGGCCCAATCACCGTACGCAGTTCACCTTCCGCGAGATAAAAATTCAGATCATTGATTGCCCGAAAACCATCAAAAGACTTCGTCACCCCTTCTGCCGAAAGAGTCAAATCGGTATCTCGATAGAGCGGACTGACCATCAGACCGAAACCTCTCCTTCCTTCGCGTTCTCTCTCCCACTCATGAACTTCGATCGAAGCTGCTCATACAGACCCACAATTCCGTTCGGCATGAAAAGAACCACCAGCACAAACACCATCCCCAAAATAATCAACCAATACTCAGGAAACGCTCTCGTAGACCAGCTCTTCAAAAGACTCACAAGAACCGCGCCGATGATCGGACCAAACTTTGTCCCACGCCCGCCAACTGCCACCCAAACCACAATGTCCAAACCCTTCGTCGGCTTCATCTCCTCAGGATTAATGATCCCCGCCTGGGGGACATAAAGCGCACCGGCCAAACCTGCAATCACCGCGCTCACAACAAAAATGAACACTTTATAGGAAGTCGATGAATAACCCGAAAACCTGACCCGATTCTCAGAATCACGAATCGCACGTTGAACTTTGCCAAACTTCGTCTGCAACAACCAAGCCATCAACCAATAAACGAGCAGCATTAAGACTCCGGAAGCCACGAACAACCATCGCCCGGTCTCTTCGGAACGGATATCTGCACCAAAGATCATCTTGAAATCCGTGAACCCGTTATTGCCGCCAAACGTGAAATCATTACGGAAAAACAACAAGGTCGCCGCATAAGTCAGCGCTTGAGTCAAAATCGAAAAATACACCCCTTTGATTCTCGAACGGAACGCCAACCACCCAAAAATAAACGCCACCAGACCCGGCACCCACATCACGGCAAAAACAGCAAAAACCGGATTCTCAAATGGCCTCCAATGCAGAGGCAATTCCGTATAACCCAGGAAATCCATAAAGTCCGGCAAAGCCGTCTGATAAACCGGATCGACCCCGATATTTAGCATCAGATACATCCCGAAGGCATACCCACCTAATGCAAAAAACAAACACTGCCCGAGGCAAAGCAGCCCGGTGTAACCCCACAAAAAGTTGAGGCTCATTGCCAATACCGCATAACACAAATACTTCCCCCAAACCCCCACCTGAAACGAAGACACTGCCCCGTTCAAATTCAAGAAAGGCACGAGAAAAACGAACAAAACCAAAAAGGCAAACACACCCCAATCCCCCTTCGAATCGAAAGGCCTCACCAGTCTCGCCATGGAACCATCCTTAGCCATCAATCATCAAGACTCCGAGAACGAGCCGGAAACAAACCTCCCGGACGCAACTGCAAGAAAAGAATAATCCCTATCAATACTGTAATCTTACCCATCACCGGCCCCAGAATCGGTTGCAAACCTTGATCCAGCAAACCCACTCCCATCGATGAAAGCGCAGCCCCCATCAAGTTCCCAAACCCCCCCAACACCCCCACCATAAAACAATACACAAAAAATTTCAGACCCAAAGAAGGCCCCACAAATACAATTTGAGAAAAAA
>JBCCZX010000015.1:0-28988 GCA_039186735.1 Verrucomicrobiota bacterium
ACTTAGCGTGCCAACAAATTAAATAACACCCCTTCCTTTTAATTAGTCGCGCACCCTAATTAAATTTTAGCACTCATTTTTAATTAAGGCCTCGTCAAAATTAAAGAAGAGAGCCAAAATGAGGCCCGATGGAGAACTTTGAGGTAGGAGTAATGCGAGCTCGGGACGGCTACGAAAGCTTCGAGCCCACCCCCGTCAATCGCCCTTGGGAGTTCTCCGAACCTAAGATTTTGGAGGCCCTCAGCAAAGCCGACCGCCATCTCGGCCGCTTGGACATGTTTTCCGAATACGTTCCGAATCTCGACCTCTTCGTGCAAATGCACGTCACCAAGGAGGCCACCCAATCGAGCAAAATTGAGGACACCCGCACCGAAATCGAAGAAGCCATTCTCCCTGAAGAAGAGATAGCCGTCGAACGCCGCGACGACTGGCGCGAGGTCAACAATTACATCCTCGCCATGCGACAAGCAGTCGATGAGCTGGAGACCCTCCCCTTCTCCAACCGCCTGCTCTGCAACGCCCACGCCACCCTCATGGCAGGAGTTCGGGGAGAAGGCAAAACTCCCGGCGAATTCCGCCGCAGCCAAAACTGGATTGGCGGCTCCAATCCTGGCAACGCCCGCTTCGTCCCACCCATTCACGAGAACGTCCCCGAACTCATGAGCGACCTCGAACTCTTCGCTCACAACCGCGATCTCCATCTGCCTCCCCTCCTCAAGATCGCCCTCATGCACTACCAGTTCGAAACCATCCATCCCTACCTCGATGGCAATGGACGCATCGGTCGCCTCATGATTCCTCTCTACCTTTTATCCGAAGACATCCTAAAAAAACCCGTCCTCTACCTTTCCGATTACTTCGAACGCAATCGCGAGGAATACTACGAACGCCTGAGCCGCGTCCGCAGTCATAACGCCCTCTCTGACTGGCTCCTCTTCTTCCTCGATGGCGTCACCGAAACCGCCCGTCACGGTGTCGAAACCTTCGACCGCATTCTCAAGTTCCAAACGGAATGGGAAGAAACCATCCGCCAGTGGAAATCCCAAAGCCCCGCTGGCCTCGCCCTATTCCGCCACCTCTTTACTCAGCCTTGGGTCAATGCTCAACAGGTCGCCGAAGCAGCTGGCGTGTCCTCCCCCACGGCCTACAAACTCATCGAGCGATTTGTCAGCAACGAACTCCTCCGCGAAATCACTGGCGCCAAGCGCGACCGTATTTTTCTCTTTGAACCCTACCTCAACCTCTTCCGTTAAAATCCCATGACCCGCCTCCTCTTCGTCTGCCTCGGCAACATCTGCCGCTCGCCCGCTGGCGAAAACACCATGCGCCACCTCCTCCGCGAGAACAACATCACCGACCTCTCACTCGATTCCGCTGGCACCGCTGGCTACCACATCGGCAAAGGCCCTGATCCCCGCATGTCTGCCACCCTGCGCGACCGCGACATCCGCGTCACCGGCTCTGCCCGCCAATTTTCCAAGTCGGACTTTGACGACTTCGACCTCATCCTTGCCATGGACGAAGACAACCGCCGCGACATCCTCCGCCTCGCCCGCAACGATGCCGACCGCGCCAAAGTCCAACCTTTCATGTCCTTTTGCTCCGACTTCACCAACTCCGAAGTCCCCGATCCTTACTACGGCGGACAAGACGGCTTCGAACTCGTCGCCGACATCATGCTCGACGGCTGCCACGGCATCCTCAAACACCTCGGGAAGATCTAACTCGTCTTCCCTCCCCTCACCACCCTCCAAAATCCCCCCAACACCAACAAACCCACCTTCATCACCTCCACCACGATATAAACCAAATGGTGCGAACCTTGCGCGATATCTTCCCCTGCAATGATGCGCTCACTGCGCTCCTGCAGTGGCCCCATCAACACCAAATGCTGAATCAAAAAAATCGCGACTGCCCCCAGAAACAACCCCCAGCTCAACCCGCTTGTTGACCGCTTAAATTTCAATCCCAGCAACGCTCCGAGGATACCCATCCCAATCAAAATCCCCTCTCCCACCGCCACTGCTCCAAACTGCGCTCGCCCCACCAACAAGGCCACCGGCATCGTCAACTCTTCCACCTGAAACTTCGACGGCGCCGCAATCAATGAGCCTCCAATGACCACTCCCGCCCAAAGCAGACACACCCGACTCAAAAACGAACTCCCCTTCACAACTCTCCGTCCTCTACCTCATTTCCATTTTCTTGTAAATTCCACCTATGGACCCCGCCACCCTCGCCCACATCCGCGACACCCACCAAATCGATCTCACCGATCACCAATCCGTCTCCGGTGGCGACATCAGCCAAGCCTTCCGCTCTGGCGATCATTTCATCAAAACCAACCACCCTTCCTCCCTCTTCATGTTCGAGGCCGAAGCCTTCGCCCTCAAAACTCTCGCCAAAACCCACACCGTCCGCATCCCGCAATCTCTTGCCAACGGAGCCAGCGAAACCCATTCCTACCACATCCTCGAATACCTCCCCCTCCAACCTCTCACTGCCCAAGCTAACGTAACACTCGGCCACCAGCTCGCCCAACTTCATCAACACACCGCTCCCGAACCCGGCTTCCCCCTCAACAACACCATCGGCGCTACCCCTCAGAACAACGAACCCCGCCCCACCTGGCTCGAGTTCTGGCGCGACCAACGGCTCGCCCCTCTGTTCCAACGCCTCGCCAAACGTGGTAAATCCTTCCCCCAATCCGACCTTCTTCTCGACAATCTCGACCAACTCCTCCCCGCCAATCCGGAACACTCTCTCCTCCACGGCGACCTCTGGGCTGGCAACGCCGCCTGCCTCCCCGACCACACCCCCGTCCTTTTCGACCCTGCCAGCTACTATGGACACCGTGAAACCGACCTCGCCATGACCCAACTCTTCGGCGGCTTCTCCCATCAATTCTACCAAGCCTACGAATCAGTCTCCCCGCCCGAACCCGGCCACGAGCTTCGCACTGAGCTCTATAACCTCTACCACCTCCTCAACCACAACCTGCTCTTCGGCGACACTTACCGTAATCAATGCCTCTCAATCGTACAGCAGCTCTCAAACTCAATCACCTGAGACCTTCTTCCCCTTTGCCACCAACTCCATAAACTCCTGTAACCACTTCGCCTCGTTCACGTGACCCTCAAATTCCTCAAGATGCTCCACCATCTTCTTCGCCGCTTCCCGTTGACCCCCAATCCCAAACACCTCCCGCTCCAACTCCCACATCAACTGGGGTCGCGTGATCAAATAAAACTTCTCGAAAGCCGCCGTTTTCCCTCCTCCATCTGGCTCATTCCCAGTCACTTCCAAAAATCGCCCTTCCTGCTCTATTCTCTTCCCCCACGCTCTGCGAAACTCTTCGAGCTTCTCCACTTCGCGATACTGCAAGAGCACCGCGACCTCATAAGCCGTTCCAAATTCAATCAACGATCCCGGCCAACCTTCTGTTTGCTTGACATCATAAGCCTTCGCAAAAACCGACTCAAACACATCCTCCTTCAACAACTCTCGTAAAACGACCTCATCTCCACTCCGGTTCAGTTTCCTCACCTTCTCTTTCCATAAATCCCCCTCCTCAATCAACTTCTCAAACGCCTCAATCACCCGCCGCCCCACCGCCAAGCTATCCTTCTCGTCGTTGCGCTCCGCATCAAGACTCAACACCAACCAATTCAGACGATGCTGCAACAACCTTTGAAACGCCTTCGACTTTCCCCTTCGTTCATCAAACCAGCGCCGCCAGTCCCGAAACGACTGTCCATCCCGCTTTTCATCTAAGAAGTGAACCTTCTCTGCGCACTTCAAAAACAATTCCAACGCCGTTCCCTCACTCTTCGCCGCTTCCTTGAAAACCCCATAAGCACTCCCAGCTCGCTGCTGCATCCGAACGGTCACCCCTTCTTCCAATTCCTCTAACTTCTCTAACAAAACCATCCGATCCGTCTCCGTCAATTCTTCGCCGCCGGCAATGCTCGATAAAACAAGCATCCCCACAATCCCTCGAAACCAATCAACCAATCGCATGTTCTTCCAACGTATTGCCACTCCAAATCCTTGGAATCAACCCACACCCGCCTAAAACACCCCCATGTCCCGCCTCAGCATCGCCCAACTCGGCCAAAAAGCCGGAGAAACCCCTCTCCCTGCCGAAATCCACGCCCACTTCTCCTCCCTCACCGAAAAAAACACCAAATCCGGCAAACCCTACCGCGAAGTCACCTTCGCCGATGCCACCGGCGCCATGACCCTCAAAGCCTGGGAAAACCACCGCCAATTCAGCGAGCTAGCCAACCTCGACCCCGGAACCCCCCTCTGCCTCTCCGGCATCTTCACCAAAAACCAATGGGGCCTCGATGGCTCTCCCTGGGCCTTCGAATCCCTCACCGAAGACGAAGCCGACCAACTCCTCGCCGGCGATACCGAAACCCTCGCCAAACAAACCGCCGACTACCGGGAAATCGAATCCTGCGTCGCCAACCTTTCCGACCCCCGCCTCGCCGGACTCGCCAAACTCTTCCTCAAAGAATTCGGTGACCGCTTCCGCCGCACCGCTGCCGCTCGCAAAAACCACCACGCCCGCCGTGGCGGCCTCGTCGAACACGTCGCTCAAATGATGCGCACCGCCAAAGCCATTTCCGTCGCTTACCCCGACCTCAACCAAGACCTCCTCATCACCGGCGTTCTCTTCCACGACTGCGGAAAACTCTGGGAAAACTCCTACCCCGAATCCGGCTTCAACCAACTCTACAATCTCTCTGGCGAAATGATGGGCCACATTCCCCTCGGCATCGAACTCGTCAACAAGCTCTGGCGCGAACTACTAGAAACACCCGAGTCTACAGATTGGAAGACCTTGACCCCTCCCAGCGACCTCGTTCGCCTCCACCTCCTCCACCTCATCGCCTCTCACCACGGCACCCACGAGTTCGGCTCTCCCACCCTCCCTCGCACCCCTGAAGCCTTCGCTCTCCACTACATCGACAACCTCGACGCCAAATACGAAATGCTCAAAGACGCTTACGCGAACGCCAACGAACTTGCTCCCGGTATTCTCGAACGCCAATTTCCCCTCCCCAGCAACCTCGTCTCACCACTACCAAACTACCAAACTTAGACACCCCCCCAACAGCCTCCCCCACATCACAGATCTCGCTCCCCCGGCCATATCCGTCCCCCCAAAAAAGCGAGCACCAACCACGGCCAAACCGAAAATAAAGAAGTCCACTGAATAAGCACACCCGCGGAATCGTCTCTCAAAAACTTGCCCTGCATCGCAAACTTGCCGCAACACCAACCAAAGCCTTAAAACCTCTGCGGAACACAACACACGTCAGGGACCAACAACTCCACGATGTGAAACGACAACTCTCGAACCCAAACGGGCCGCACAGGTGCTGCCAGACTTGTATTGCCGAAATCATCCTCTACAAACAGCACATTCGAACACTTGTTCTGGGGATTTCAGATAAACACTCACACATCGCACCGTGGTAGAGGCACTTCGCAAACTCGCTTCCCGCCAAGTCGAAGGTCTCGAAGGCCTTGACGACGCCACTCTCGTGACCCGTTGCAAAGAGGAATTACCCCACGATCTCACCTCCTACCGAGAACTCATCAGTCGTTATGAAGGCCTGATATACAATACCTGCCGACGAGTGATCGGCTCCGATGAAGACGCTGAAGAAGTCGCACAAGACACCCTCCTGCAAATCTTCCACAAAATCCATCAATTCGAAGGCCGTTCATCTTTTAAGACATGGCTGTATAAAATTGTGCACAATTACTGTCGCAATCGCATCAGTAAGATCGTTCGCAAAAGGGAGGGACAAAACGCCTACGAAGAACACAGCACCAACGAACAAGAGGATCGTGAAGCCGACGAACGCCGCGCACACCTCTCGCAAGCCGTCGAGGAAGCCCTCGGCAAACTGAAAAAGACCGAGCGAGAAATCATCGTCCTAAAATACATGTCCGGCCTCACCATCCAGGAAATCGCTGATGTTCTGGACGTGAAGCTCAGTGCCGCCAAAATGCGGCTCTACCGGGCATTAGACTCATTTAAGGAAGCCTATCAACGCTTGGACAACGCACCCCCAATGCCATTCCCCCAGCACACCCATGAATGAAGAATCCCTAAACCCTGAAGACTCTTTTTTCGAAGGCCTCTTTGAAGAAGCTGGTTGGAAAGACGAAACCATCTCCCGCCCCGACGCCCGACGTGTCGAGGAGATCACCCAGCGTGCTATCTCCGAAACCATCATGAAGGAATCCACCTCCTTCCTCTTCCTCGGTTTCTCAACCGCCCTCCAAGGAATTTTCGCCGCCTTCTTTGGCTCCATCTCCAAAAACGACGAAGACTACAAACCTTGATCTTCGTCTTTGGACCGTCATTCTCAAATGAGAACATGAAGATCGCTCCCACCCTGCCCGGCCAAGCCGAACCTCCTTCCTCCCCCGCAACCTCTCCGGAAGCTCCCACCGAAAACCCCTCCGAGTTCCTCAACTACATCCTCGCAAAACTTCGCGAAGCCTTCGTCCAAATGGGCGACGACTTCTTCCAAATGCTTCCCAACCTCATCATCGCTGTCGTCCTCCTCTTCATTGGCCTCATCGTCGCCCGCGTCGTCAAATCCATCCTCACCACCATCTTCAAGCGCGTTAAACTCGACTCCCTCTTCCAAAAAATCGGCCTCGCCGATATCTTCACCAAAATCGGCCTCAAAGCCGGACCCTCCGTCTTCATTCCCAAAGTCCTCTACTGGCTCATTCTCCTCACCGTCATTCGCGTCGCCGCTGATGCCGCCGGTATCCAGGATATCAGCAATCTTCTCAACCAAATCATGGCCTTCCTCCCCAAGGTCCTCACCGCCTCAATCATCCTCCTCATCGGCTTCATCGTCGCCGACCTCATCCAAAACGCTTCTTTCCGGGCCCTCGACGCCATCGGAGTCGAATACGCTGGCACCGTCTCAAAAATCCTCTTCGGCTTCCTCTTCATCCTCATCCTCACCGTAGCACTCGCCCAACTCGGCATCGAAACCGAACTCCTCAACGCCTCCGTCAAAATCATCCTCGGTGGTATCTCCATCGCTCTCGCCCTCGCCCTCGGCCTCGGCCTCAAAACCCTCGCTGGTCACATCGTTGCCGGCGTCTACGCCCGCGACCTCTACCAAATCGGTACCGAAATCCATATCGACGACACTCCCGCCAAAGTCGCCGGCGTCGGCCCCGTCACCACCAAACTCACCCGCAACGACGGCACCTTCATCATCATCCCCAACTCCGTGCTCATCAACGAAATCACCCGCGGCCGCACCGCAAACTAGTGTGGTGTCGGTGAAGTCATGGACGGAATTCCGAAGGGAATTTTTTTCAAAGGCCATGCGTTTGAGGGGAGGCGAATCGTGATTCGTCTTCACTCAAACAACGGAGCCATTGGGAAAATCGGCCCCAGCATCATTCCCCTTTCTGCGAAGCAGACAGTCTGAAACAAAAACACAAAAAATTCCGCTCGCCGAAGCAATTGGTCCACCCGGCCTAAACCCTCCCGAAAAAAATCCCCTCCCATGTGACCTTTCTCCCGGGAAGCGACTCTTAAGAGATGTCCCGTTAAGGGACGTGCGTTGTTGTTCCCACGAGCGGGAGTTGGTTTCGGCCGGCTCCCGCTCACTCTTTCCACCAGTCTCAACAAAAGCAGCGCCAATTTCCTTCAAATCCAAGCTCAGCTCTCCAACTCGAGCACAACCATCCACGAAACAAAATCCGCCGATTGATCCACGCGCAAACCCTTCCGCCCCAGCCACCCCAACTGTCTCACCAGCACTCTCCCAGAATTCGTTCACACAACTAACACTTGGACCCCTCGCCCTCTTCTTCCAACCTCGAATCGTGCCGCCCAAGCCCGCTCACCCACCACTCACCCCCCCACTCAAATGGGCCGGTGGCAAACGCTGGCTCGTCCCCCAACTTCGACAACTTCACGACCTCGTCCAACCGCCACGCCTCGTCGAACCCTTCTGCGGCGGCCTCTCCGTTGCCCTCGGCCTGCAACCCTCCCAAGCCCTCCTCAACGACCTCAATCCCCACCTCATCAACTTCTATCAACAACTCCGCTCCGGACTCACCCCCTCCCTCAAATATCGCTATCAAGAAAACCTCTTCTATCACTATCGCGACCGTTTCAACCAACTCATCGACAACCAAAAATCCCAAACCCCCGAAGCCGCCGAACTCTTCTACTACCTCAATCGGAGCGGCTTCAACGGCCTCTGCCGCTTCAACCGCTCCGGCCACTTCAACGTCCCCTTCGGCCGCTACTCGAACATCAACTACCGTCAAGACTGGTCACCCTTCCAAAACCTCCTGAAAACCTGGCAATTCACCTGCCAGGACTTCGCAACTCTCCCTCTCCAACCCACCGACTTCATCTACGCCGACCCTCCCTACGATGTCGAATTCACCCAATACTCCCCCACCCCCTTCTCCTGGGAAGACCAAGTACGCCTCGTCAATTCGCTCGCTAATCACCCCGGCCCAGTCATTCTCTCCAATCAACTCACCGACCGCATCCATGACCTCTACCAAAACGCTGGCTACCAGCTTTACCCTCTCAATGCTCCTCGCCGCATCTCCTGCACAGGAGACCGCTCCCCCGCCCGAGAAGTCCTCGCCATCCGCAACCTCGACCCGGAATACACAAACCGGTGCGGTCTTCGAAAACATGCTCAAAGCAGCACTTCAACAAGGCGGCTATCAGATTAAAGAACAAGTCACCGTCGGCACCCGCCCTAACGGCGGCAAACACAAAGTCGACCTCGTCGCCTCACGCGACCAAACCTCCCTCCTCATCTCCCTCAAATGGCAACAAAGCTCCGGCACCGCCGAACAAAAAGTCCCCTACGAAATCATCTGCCTATCCGAAGCCCTCAAACAAACCCACCCCCAACACCAAAAAGCCTACCTCATCCTCGGCGGCAACGGCTGGACCCTCAAAAACTTCTACCTCAAAGGGGGACTCAACAAACACCTCAAACTCGACCACCCCGTCGAAATCCTCGACCTCGAAACCTTCGTCGCCCGCGCCAACCAAAACCAATTGTAACCTCCCGCGTTGACAACCCGCCACACCGCCAGCCTACCCTCATCCCAATGAAAATCATCCGCGTCGCTTTCCTCCTCCTCGTCGCCACCCTCCTCTCCGCCAGCCTCAGCTCCTGCGGCCTCCTTGCCCTCCCCGCAAAAATTATCGACTCCGCAACTCGCCCCCTTCGTTAGGATTCTCTCGACGCCTGAATCACTCTCGGGCACACTCCGCGCCCCGCGACATGCCGCCGTGGCGGAATTGGTAGACGCTGCGGACTTAAAATCCGTTGACCTTTAGGTCGTGCCGGTTCGACCCCGGCCGGCGGTACTTCTCGCTAACTTCCCAAGGCCGCTGCCAAATCCCCCAACGCTGAATCATCCGGCTTGTCCGCCTCCAAAATCGCCTCCCTCTGCAAAGCCACCAACTCCCCTACCCCCTTCTTGGCCAAAGCCACCATCTCCCCCATTTGACCCTCGCTAAACACCGCCTCCTCACCTGACATCTGCATCTCCACGAAATCCAAATCCTCCGTCATCACCAGATTCGAATCCACCGTCGCATCCTTATCCTCAACATAGTTCAAATCCAAAACCGACTGCCCCTGAAACACCCCACAAGAAATCGCCGCCACCAACTTCTTCATGGGAAACCGCTTCAACTTGCCAGCCCCCATCAACTTGTTCAACGCAATCGCCACCGCCACACACCCACCCGTTATCGAAGCCGTCCGCGTCCCCCCATCCGCCTGCAACACATCACAATCCACCCAAACCGTCCGCGAACCCAACGCCTTCAAATCCATCACCGCACGCAACGAACGCCCAATCAAACGCTGAATCTCAGACGAACGCCCATCCAGCTTCCCACGCGAAATATCACGCGCCTTCCGATCCAAAGTCGAATACGGCAACATCGAATACTCCGCCGTCAACCACCCCCCCTCCACCTTCTGAAACTTCATCCAGCGCGGCACATCGTCTTCCACCGTCGCCGCACAAATCACCCGCGTCTCCCCAAAGGACACCAATACCGACCCCGACGCATGCGGTGCCACCCCCGGCGTGAACTTCACTGCCCGCATCTCATCCAATTCCCGTCCATCCGACCGACTCATGCCTGACCTATGTCATGACCACGCCCAAAGCAAAGGCCGGACTTTGTGAAATTTTTCACAAAGTGGTTGTGACCCCCAAAACTCAACGTAAACTGCGACAGTTATGGTCACAAACGAGCTCTCTGCGGGGTCCGAAAACCCCTTGGCCGCCCACGCCGCCTACGACTCCAAAATTGAAGGCAATATCATCTTCACCCGCGTGGACACCGCCATCAACTGGATGCGGAAGAATTCCCTCTGGCCCATGCCCATGGGCCTCGCCTGCTGCGCCATCGAACTCATGGCCACCGCCTCGGCTCGCTTCGACATCTCACGCTTCGGTGCCGAAGTCATGCGCTTCTCGCCCCGCCAGTCCGACGTCATGATCGTCGCCGGCACCGTCACCTACAAAATGGCCCTCGCCGTCAAACGAATCTGGGACCAAATGCCCGAACCCAAATGGTGCATCGCCATGGGGGCCTGCGCCTCCTCCGGCGGCATGTATCGCTCCTACGCCGTCCTCCAAGGCATCGACAATCTCATCCCCGTAGACGTCTACATCTCCGGCTGCCCTCCCCGCCCCGAAGCCCTCCTCGAAGGCCTCATGAAACTCCAAGCCAAAATCGAAACCGAAAAGACCCTCTCCTAACCGCATCATGGCCTCCGAGCTCATCAATTCCGACCTCAGCCAACTCGAAAAACAGTTCGGCGAGGCCATCCTTGACGTCGTCGAATTTCGCGAAGAAACCACCATCGTCGTAGCCATCGACCAACTTCTCGAAATCCTCAAAGCCACCAAAGAAATCGGCTTCAACTTCCTCATCGATATTTCCAGCATCGACCACGACCAAGAAGAACCCCGCTTCGAAGTCGTCTACGAACTCGCCAACGTCGAAAACACCAAACACCTTCGCGTCCGTTCCCGGGTCGAAGAAGGCTCCAAAGTTCCCTCCGCCGTCCCCATCTGGGCCAGCGCCAACTGGCACGAACGAGAAGCCTACGACATGATGGGCATCGAATTCGAGGGCCATCCCGACCTCCGCCGCATTCTCATGTGGGAAGGCTACCCCTTCTACCCCCTTCGCAAGGAATTCCCTCTCGCCGGAAAAGAAACCGAACTCCCCGACGTCGCCTTCACCGGCGTCGCCCCCCTCGAAGGCGGCCCCTTCGTCACCAGCCCCGGCGGCAATCGCGTCACCAGCGAACCCCGCGCCAAGGGCGAAAGCTGATCTTGCAAAAGTTTGCACAATAAGCTGGGGTGAGTCTCGCCATTTGGAGGAAATTCACATGATCTCGCTGGCCTTTCCCAACAAGCGTCCCGCCTTTCCCAAGCCGGGAAAAAACTTTCACACCCTCGCCTCCCTCCTCGCTCTCCTCCTCTTCCTCCCCTTCGCCGTCACAAGCATCCAAAACGGCCCCTTCTCACCACTCTACTCAGTCTTCGGACTCACTCGCGACGGACTCTTGAATCACCGGAATATCTGGCAACTCTTCACCCACCCGCTCTTCCACGGCGGCTGGATTCACCTCCTCACCAACATCGCCTTCATCTACTACTTTGGGGGCCGCCTCCAGCACATCTTTGGCGAAAAAGAAGTCTGGCGCGTCGCCATCATCTCCCTTCTCCTCGGCTCCACCTTTCACCTCACCCTCCACCCATCGTCCGGTCCCCTTGTCGGAGCCTCAGGTATTGGCTTTGGATTCTTCTTTGCCCTCACCACCGTCTCCCCCGAATCACGCCTCTTCCCCTTCGGCCTGCGCGCCGTTAATGTTCGCAACGGCGTCGCCCTCTCCGCACTCCTCCTCCTCCTTCTCAACCCCTCCCTCGGCATCCCCGGCCTCTCCTCCATTGGAACACTCATCTCCAAATCAGGAGGCGCAGCCCTCTTCCAAATGGGCCATGCCTATCACCTTGGCGGCGGCATCGCCGGCTGGCTCGCCGTCCGCAAATACCTCCGCAAACCCATCACCCTCGCCCAACTCCAACAACAACGAGCTGCAAGCGAGGACGACGAGGCTGCCTGATTCAAATTCAAATTCTCTAACGATCCCGAGTCCGCGCTCCCCGACCCGTGTAAGAATTCTGCGCATTCTGCACAATCACCTGACGACTCACCGGTCGGCTCTTCGGCTGCGGCCGACTTGCTGCCGGAGCTTCCCTCCTCTGTGGCCGAGTCTGCGGCTGCGAACGCTCACTGGGCTGAGGTCTCTGCTGCCGAGGCTGCTGCCTCGCAACCGAAGAATCTGTTCTCCCCGCCCGACGACTTTCTCCCCCTCCACTTCTCTGACTCCGCTCACCCCGACTACCGCGATTGCCAACCGTCTCCATCCGATCGCCTCGCGAACGCTCAGACCCCCGCTGCGGACGCCCCTGCTCACCACGCCGGTAACCCTCATTGCGGTATCCATGGCGACCATCCCGATAATCATTCCGCGCCGCCACATGCCGTTGCCCATGATGCCGACCATGACCATAAGCAGGCTTCACCAAAACAGCTCGCGACGGGTAATAGCGCACATAACTTGGATACGGATAAAAATACGAACCCCGATAATAGCCATGATGACTCGGATAAGGCCGATAACTCGAAGTCACCGAAATCGAACTGCTAGAATATCCTGATCCATGATATCCATCATACCCGTAGTAATCGGCACAAGAGACCAACACCAGCGCAACCCCTCCACTCAAACATGCAACAAACTGATTCATCAGCTCTATGACCTCACCACAGAACCCTTTATTCACAAAAATCTCTCCGCACAAACATTGACATTCTCAAACTCTCACTCTTGCTTCCTACGTTTTTCATGAGTCACCAAAGCACAGCTCTCGTCGTCGGTGGCGCCGGTTACATCGGTTCCCACGTCGTTCGTCACCTCGTCGCCCAAAACCACCGCGTTCTCGTGCTCGATAACCTCGTCTACGGCCACCGGGATGCCCTTGTCGACGACTCCGTCGAACTCATCGAAGGTGACCTCAACGACCGCGCCCTCCTCGACTCCATCTTCGCCAAACACTCCATCGACATCGTCCTCCACTTCGCCGCTTTCATCAACGTCGGCGAATCCGTCAAAAACCCCCTCAAATACTACCAAAATAACACCGCCGGACCCGCCGTCCTCCTCGAAGCCATGCGTGACCACAACTGCAAACGCTTCGTCCTCTCATCCACCGCCGCCGTCTACGGTGAACCCGTCGAAATCCCCATCCCGGAATCCCACCCCAAACAACCCGTCAATCCCTATGGCTGGAGCAAACTCATGCTTGAGCAAATGCTCACCGACTGCGATCCCGCCTGGGGTCTCAAAAGCTGCTGTCTTCGCTACTTCAACGCCTGCGGCTCTTGGGGAGACGGTCTCATCGGCGAAGCACACGACCCCGAAACCCACCTCATCCCTCGCGTCCTCATGGCCGCCAAAGGTGAAATCGACGAAATCACCGTATTCGGCACCGACTACGAAACCGAAGACGGCACCTGCATCCGAGACTACATCCACGTCCTCGACCTCGCCGAAGCTCACGCCCGCGCCGTCGACTACCTCCTCAAAGAGGGCCAGTCCCTGAAATGCAATCTCGGAACCGGAATCGGCATCTCCGTTCGCGAAATCCTAGATGCTGCGTGCGAAGTCACCGGAAAAGACATCCCCATCGCCTACGGACCTCGCCGCGACGGTGACCCTGCCCACCTCATCGCCAACCCCTCCCTCGCCAAAGAAAAACTAGGCTGGGAAGCCCAATACAAAGACGTCCGGGCAATGGTCGAAACCGCTTGGAAGTGGATGACCGGACCCCGGAATGGCCAATTTTCCGCCTAAAATCGGTCCTCAAGCGAAAAAAATCGCCTGAAATTGGCAATGTAAATACATTTATTTTGCTTTTCCCTCGCCAGATGCCAGAGTGTTGGGGAATCTTATCGGCTAATGAAAAACCCACCTGTGACACGCCAAACCCATGGCTTCACGCTCATCGAACTCCTCGCCGTCATCGGCATCATCGCCGTCATGATGTCCGTAGCCGCCGTCGGCATCCAAAATATCGACAGAGGACAGGCAACCATCTCCGGCGTCACTCAAGTCGAGGCCCTCATGGAAGAAGCCCGCAACCTCGCTGTCGGTCGCGGCACCAAAGCCCGTCTCTGCATTCACGCCGACCCCGGCGAAACGGACCGCTACCTCCGCTTTGCCGTCGTCGCTTTTGAAGAAATCGTCCGCAACGAAAGCGGTGAGGAAGTCAATCGGAGATGGAAGGTGCCCTCTCGCGGTACTTTCCTCCCCAATGGCGTTCTATTTCATCCTTCGTTTAGTCAAGATGCAGCCTCCCGCGTTCAAGGCTTGGGAAATTATGGCGACCGCGATGTCGCGATCACGTTCCCGGGAGAAGGAAGCCGCAACCCAAACTATTTCTATTGGGAATTCAATTCCGAAGGCCTCTGTGTGCGAGACGGTGAAGCTGACCCAGGAGCAGCATTCGTCCTCTGCCGTGGAGTCATCACCCCGGGAACAACCGACCCCCGGGTCATCGGAAACGATGTTGCTGGATTCATCGTCTGGCGCAATGGTCGCACCTCAAGCATTCGCGACACAACATTTGTCACTCGCGGCTAAATTCGATTCGAAAACCTTTCCATGAACCCACGCAAACCCGCCTTCACATTGATGGAGACCCTTCTAGCGATCTCCGTCGTTGCCATCCTTCTAACCACGTTCTTGGCTGTCTTTGGCCCTGCTACCACGGGAATCCGTCGAGCAATCAGCGTCCAAGATGCCGACCGCTTAGCTTCCGCACTGGAAAAAGAACTGTCAATTCTCACCGACGCAGAAAGAGGCAGCTACGAAACAGCTTTCGCAAAAGCCTACGAGTGGATCGAAAGCTCAGACACCCTCACCAACGCCATCATCCTTTTCAACTATCGTGGTGACACCAGCAACATCATTGATGGCGAACTCGAAGCTTACACCGACGAACTTGGCAACCCCGGCCAAGACTACATCATCCAGCCTTCTGTCTCCCGTCTTGGCTCCGACGACATTGAGCTAGAGCAACGCCTTGAAGCAGTCGAAGGTCGAGCCTTCGCCGTCCGAATGCGCCAACTCGTTCGCGGAGGCAGTGGCGCCCTTGTTCCCGCACAACCGGGCTCTGGAATCGTAAGCACCGAAGGCGCCTCATCCTCCGGCGTAAACAACTTCGAAGAAGCTGTCATCGCATTTCAGGCTGAATTCTATCTCCTTCCCGCCAATAGCTATGCCTACATCACCGGCCCCCTTGCTCAGGGAGGGGACGACTTCGAACGAACCCTCGGAAAACCTCTCTTCACCCGCAACATGGCAGTCCGCCGCTAAGCCCGAATAAGCAAAAAAAATGACTCATCAAAAACCCTCCTCCCGCAGCGGCTTTACTCTCGTCGAACTCCTCGTTGCTCTTGGCGTCACAGGCATCATCATTTCAATGCTCGTTGCCATCACCGCCACCGCACTTGACGGCTGGCGAACGAGCCGCAACCAAGTCAGCGCCGCACGCGAGGCAAAAGCGGCCTTTGACCAACTCGCTCGCGACCTCGAATCCCTCGTCGTACGCTCTGGCAACGACTTCGAATGGCTCTGGACCGCCAGCGAATTCTCACCCCCGGGACCTTCAAATAACCCAAGTCCGAATGCCTCTCGTCTCGTCTTCTTCACCGCAGCCACAGATAGATATGACGGCGAAATCAACACCAATAATGACCGAGGAGGTGATGTCTGCACTGCTGCCTACCAGCTTCTCTACCGCGATCCCATCTCAGATACCGAAAACGAGGACTATGCCACCTACGTCCTCTACCGCCAACTCGTCAATCCAGACGAAACATTCGAAAACCTCTTGGGCGAAACAGACCTCGAACAGTCTTTTCGCTCGTTTGAAAACGACCAAAGCAACGCCGCGAATTTTGTCTGCGAAAACGTCTATGAATTCAGCATCTCTTTCACCATCGAATACACCGACAACAATATCACCCGCCAAGAACGACTGCTCGTCATCAACTCTGGCGGAGGCGATTCAGTGAGCGACTTCCGCCTTCGGGGCAACGGCATACGTGCCGACGGCAATTCTAATACAGACTTCTCCAATGGTCGTATCGTTTCAGCTGAAATCTCCATGACCGTCATCGATGACTCCGCCCTCGAGACCCTTCGTGTCGCCAACCTTCCCGAAGACCGAAAACAAAAACTCCTCGAACGCAACAGCCACTACTTCGCGAAAACCATTCTTCTCCCTCAGCCTTAGTCAGCCTTACGCACCCAATCCAAAACCGCTAGCCCGAACTCCGCGGGCTTGTCCCACGGGACTCGATGGCCGGCACCCTCAATCACGAGCCGCTCAAAACTCTCTCCCGCTCCTTCGGAAAGCGTCGCGAACTTCTCATCCCTCTGCCCCGTCACCCATAACCCCTTTCCCTCCCAATCTCTTAAGCGCCCACCTAAGTCCTCCTGCCTCCCCAAACTCCATTCCATAAACGACCGCGCGATAGCACGACGCCGATTCACCAACAAACTTCTCTCGCCCCCACCTGCCGAACCCTCCAAAACTCCCTGCTCATTCCACGCCTCAACAAACTCACCCCAATCACCCGTTAAAGCTTGCCCCGCCCACCGCGCATCCGCAGCCATTCGTTCCAACCTCTCCTCCTCAGTCACCAGGCCCGGATGGGCCGACACCACAATCACCCGATCCCACAACTCCGGCTCCTCCAACAGCGCATGCAACGCCAATCTCCCTCCCATCGAATAACCAAGCAAAATCCTTTCCTCATCACCATCAGCCTTCACCTCCGCATGAAAAGCCCGCGCCCAGTCCCACAAACCCATCCCCTCACACTCCAAAAATCGCCACAAATCGACCGCCCGACACACATAACCCGCCTCTCCTACCAGCCTTCCAAACTCATCCCAATCCCGCGATGACCCCACCGCACCATGTAAACACCAAATCATCTCACTACCAAATCTCTCACTCGATACACAGCCCTCAACAAAAACCTATTACTTCATTGATCCAAGCTATCAAGACTCACTCAAATAGTCCCCGCCTTTCTCTGCAAAAAACTCTCCAAAGAAAAAACCCAAACGAACGTTCCGTCTGGGGAAGAGGCCGCCAACCAAAACGTTCAGCGACTTCTTTCTTTACTCACAAACACGGATATCCAGTATCCGCCAATCACATTCACATACGCAATGAGTCAACACAGCATGCAGAAGACGTCGCGGTTCCTCCCCGCTATTACCCTCACCCTCCTCGCAACTTCTGGAAACCTCTTCGCAGCAGGAGATTCCAACGCCCTTCAAAAATACGTCCTGGACGGTGGCCCCACCATGATCTTCATCGGCCTGGCCATCCTCGCCCTCATCGCCCTCTGCGTCTTCAACTTCATCAACCTGACCAAATCCAAATTCGCTCCCGATGACCTTCGCGCTGCCCTTCTCGAACACATGACCGCATGCCGCGTGCGCTCGGCCATCGAGCTCTCGGCCTCACACCCATCCTACCTTGGTCGCATGATGGCTTACTCCCTCCCCAACATCGATGCCACCCAGCCTGAAACCCTCGGCCGCGACCACGTCGAAGACGCCATGGCCGACTTCTCTATCAACGAAAACCGCAAAAACCTCACTTGGATCAACTACATCGCCCTCGTCGCCCAAGCCGCTCCCATGCTCGGCCTCCTCGGAACCGTCATCGGTATGGTCAGCGCCTTCGGAACCTTGAGCGCCACCGGACAAGCCGACCCCGGCCAACTCGCTGGCGACATCTCCGTCGCCCTCCTCACCACCATGTGGGGCCTCATTACCGCCATTCCCTCCCTCCTTGCCTACTTCTTCTTCAAAAATCGCCTCAACTCTCTCGTTGCCGACTGCAACCACGCCGCCGAAGAAATGATCAACGCGTCTCTCCAGACCGTAAACGCCGAAGCCTATTTGGCCAAGATCCCCGAAGGTGTGGCCGTCTAAATTAGAGAACGAACCCCCGCTCTCCCATGGCCTCCAAGCGTCTCCGAGCCGTCAATGCCAATCAGGGTGAAGACCTGAAGGTCGACATGTCTCCCATGATCGACATGGTCTTCCTTCTCCTCATTTTCTTCCTCGTCAACGCTTCCCTCGTCATCGTCAAAATGGACAAAAAAATCGAAGTCCCCGTCGCCAAAAACTCCCAAAAGCAGGAAGAGAAACTCGGCCGCATCGTCATCAACGTCTACGGCGAAGAACACGTCGGAGAAGGACGTTACCGCATGGAAGACGGCGAAACCATCTTCCCGGATGACCAAGCCATCGTCGAATTCATTAAAGAACAAAAAGAAAAGATCTCAGGCACCGTCGTCCCCAAACTCCATCTCCGCGGCGACCGCAATACCGAGTTCAAACACTGCCGCCGCGTAATTCGCCTCGCTGCTCAAGCCGGTGTCGACCAGGTCGTTTTCGCCAGCTACGCAACCTCCAAACAATACGCCAATTAAGTCACCATGGCCCGCCACTCACGCGCTGAAGCTCTCGAGGAAGATGAACCTGAATTGAACATCTCCTCCCTCATCGACATCTGCTTCCTCCTCCTCATCTACTTCCTCGTCACCACCACTATCAAAGCTCGGGAACAAGACGTTGACATGAGCCTCCCTTCCGTCGCACCCAGTGAGGAAATTCCCGAACTCAAACCTCTCTTCATCAAAGTCGATGGCCAGGGAATCATTTTCGTCAACGCCGGCGCGGCTCAAGAACGCCTCGATGAAGACGCCGACATGCGCGAAGTCCCCCTCCTCGCCAGTCGACTCGACAACTACGCCAACATGGCCCGCGCCACTGGCGAAGAACCCCTAGTCCAAGTCTATGTCGATGGCGACGCCTCCCACCAAAGAGTCATCGACGTCCTCAACGCCCTCAAAGGAGAAAAAATCACCAAAGTCACCTTCACCGACCTCGTGGTCGACTAATTTGACACCGACGAAAGCCTCGCCGACCTTTCCTTCCCAAATCAGACGACTTCGAAAAATCCGGTCTCCTGACCCACCCGACTCAATCATGAAAAACTGGAAATCCCTTCCCGCAATCTGCCTCCTCCTCTTCCTTTCTGCCACCCACTCTTCCTTCGGACAAGGCTCTATCGACGAGTTACACTCCAACGCTCTCACCGCCATGAAAACTGCCCGCTCGAAGGGCATGCCGGATGGTGCTGCCGATTGGAATGCCGCCCTCGGACTCCTTCGTCAGGCCACCAACACCTACGACGGTCGCGCCCCACAACTCTTCGGACCCAAATTCGGATGGTTCTGGTACCACCAAGGCTTCTGCGAACTCAAACTAGGCAAATTCGAAGAAGCCATCGAATCATTCGAAACCTGCTACACCAAATACGCCAACAAAGACGGAAAGCAAGGTAACGACTACCAGATCAAATCCCTCCTCAAATGGGGCGAAGCAGCTCAAGGAGCCCAAAAATGGGACGTCGCCATCCAACAATACAAAAAATTTCTCGCCGAAAGAGACCCCGAACGTCGCACCGACAACTTCGAAAAAGGCGCCTTCTACATCAACCTCGCCATCTGCCACTTCAGCTCCGACAAAATTGCCGGCGGCCTCGAAAACCTCGAAATCGCCATCCGCAACAAAGACGTTTTCCCCACTCCCGCCGCCGGAATCATGGCCGGATTTCAATCCCTCTGCGAAACCGTCATCCGCCTCAACAAAGAACAGGCCCTCATCGACTTCCTGAAAAAAAATCGCGCCGAGGTCAAACTCGAACCCTGGGAAGCTCAACCCTTCTCACCCATCTTCATGAAACTCGCCGCCAATGCCCTCAAAGCCAACATGGGTCGCGCTGCCTTCGAACTCTACGCCATGGTGCCCAGCTCCATCGAAGCCAAAGATGACCTCCGCGCTCGCCTCGCAAGCCTTGGCGACTACCGCAGGCCCATCCGCGACGGCGCTAAAATCCTCCAGAAAGATGCCCTCGATGCCCAACTCGACCAAACCAAGGAACGAGAGAAAAAAGGCCTCCTCCCCGAAATCACCGCCCTTGCCGCCACCGCCTTCATCCACTAAAAAAACGGCAACGTCCGCGGAGCCTACAGTGCCTACGACATGCTCGAACGCTTCCACAGCAACTCCCCCAAAGACAAACGAGAGGAATACCTCTACCACCTCATCCGCACCTCTTCCACCATCGGACGCGTTTTCGAAACCGAACGCCACGGCCAGAAGTTCCTCAAACTATTCCCCGGCAGCAAATATGAAGAATCCGTCCGCAGCCTCATGCTCAGCAGCCTCTTCTTCGAAGGCGAATACGAAACCTGCCTCGAAGTCGCAGGCGCCATGGAACCAGAACTCGAAAAAGAGGCTCCCTCCAAACAACACGACATCGCCCTCCACGTCCTCGGCGGCTCCTACTTCTACACCGGCCAATTCGATAAAGCCGTCGAATACCTCAAGGAACACCCCAAACTCTACCCCGAAAGCCAATTCAAAATCGCGGCCCGCTACTTTGAAGGCTCCAACTACGCCGCTCTCCAAATGTGGAAGACCGCCGCGAGCCTTCTCGACAAATTCCTCGACGACTTTCCCAACCCCAAAGAAAACGCCTACCTCCCCTTCGCCCTCTACGACCGGGCCAATTGCCACTTCGCCGAAGAAGAATACGAAGACGCTCTCAACTGCCTCAACCGCGTTGAAACCGAGTTCCCCGAAGCCGGCAACCGCGAAAGGGTCTTTAACCTCAAAGGCAATATTCTACAGGTAGAGAACAAAGCCGACGAAGCCGAAAAATACTACCTCAAAGCTCTCAACTTGGCGGAAAGAAAAGAAAACAAAACCATCGCCGGCGATTCCCTCTTCTACCTAGTCGGCCTCCTCGGCGAAGAGAAAAATCCCCGCATCAAGGAAGCTCTCCCCTACTACGACAAATTCTGGGCCGAATACGGCTCCGACTCTCCCTACAAAGCACAAATGGCAGTTGCCGGACTTCCTGCGCTTGATGCCTCCAATCGATCGCAAGAAGGACTCGACCGCCTGCAAGGAGTCATCGCCCAGCTGGCAAAACGCCCCGGCGCTTTTGGCCTGGAAGAAGCCATCAATTCCTACACCAAGTTTTTCCTGAAAAACAAGGAGAACACCGAAGAAAAACTCAAACAACTTTACTACGACTTCCCTGGTATCAACCGCGAAGACAAAGCAGCCCAAGCAATCCTCCGCATCGCCCTCATCGGCGTCTTCGAAGACATCTCCGAAACAGCAGCAAAAGAAGACGATGAACGCGCCGTCAGCAAAGCAAATGCCAGCATCAAAGTCCTCTTCGAAGACCTGAAAAAAGACTTTGAACTCAACACCCTGTCCAACTTCATCCTCGTAAGCGTCGGTGACTACCTTCGCGAAAAAACAAATTCACCCCGCCAGGCCATCCCCTACTACGAAGAAGCTCTCGGTCGCTCCGACCAATCCTACCGCTTCCCCGCCATGTTCGGTCTCGCCGACGTCTACGGACGCTCTGACAGCGCAGGTGACCTCGAAAAATCAGCCAAACAACTTCTCCGCGTTTACGATGACTCCAAGGACAAGAGCCAAAAAGAACAAGCCCTCTTCCGCGCCACCGAAGTCTACGCCAAACTCAAAAACTGGGACAAAACCAAGGAACTTTCTCGCAGCTACCTCGATCCCGAAAAAAACTACAACCAGTTTGCCCCCCAAGCCAGCCTCCTGCTCGGCCAAGCATTCGACGCCCTCGGCGACAAAAAATCGGCTCTCGCTGTCTTTGCTCGCACCAACGGAGCCTACACCGGACTCATTTCTGTCTCCGCTCCCTCCATGAAACGATACATGGAACTACTCTGGGAGCGCAATAAAACCGCAACTTCCGAGAGCCTCTCGGACAAACAACAAGCCTACAACTTCGGCCACCAGTTCCTCGAACAAACTCGCCACATTCGCTCAAGCGACCGGATGGACGAAACCGACCGCGTCCTCTGGGATGCAGTGGAAGACCTCGTCCTCAAATACGAGGCTAACCCCAGCGTCACCCCCGCTCCAAAGAAACAAGAACAATAAACCCTCCTTCGTAATCACCATGAAAGCTCTCCTGCCCCTGCTCGCCTGCACCGCCACACTCTCCGCTCAACAACTCGTCCCGGCCTACGTTATCGATGATGGAGATGGGCAGCGCGCTTGGATTGAAGCCGCCTCCGAAACCTCCATCACCTATCGGAGAGACGCAAAATCCCTCAACCGCATCCAAGCCCGCACAGTCTCCACCGAAGTATTCTTCTTCCAACCCCCGGAATTCAAACGCGCCCTCAACCTCTTCAAAAATCGTGACTACACAGCCGCACGCACCGCATTCGCCGAAGCCAAGACCAAATACAAAATGGTCGACGACATCTCAGGCAACTACTCGACCCTCGCCGGCTTCTACGAACTCGAATGCGCACGCAAACTAGGCGACTACGAAGGCCTCGAAAAACTCCTCGAAAAATTTCAACCCGCTCCCCTCGTCCGCGAATACCAGAAAACCCAGCTCAAAATCTACCCCCTCTACAACGCCCTGCGGAACGAAAGCTGGGACCGACTCAAAATCCTCTGCGACGAATACACAGACCGCAATCTCCCTGGGGCACTCCGCGCTCAAATCGAATACTGTCTCGGCAAAGCCCTACAAGGCCTCAACCAGCCATTTGAAGCTCTCATTGCATTCAACAAATCCTGCATCGCAGATTACACGGCCTCCGAAATCATCACCAAAAATGCCGCCCTCGCTAGCCTGAAAATCTACAGCGAGCTCCCCGAAGTCATCCTCGCCAAAAAACTCCACGGCACCCCGGAAGAAAACCCCAACTCCACTGGCGCCCTTCTCCTCACCGAAGCGGCAGGACTCGTCACCATGTGGGACAAGGCCCTCGGCAACGGCACCGCACTCCCCGACGAATACAAAGCCTTCGCCAAATACAAAAAAGAGGGAGCCTGAGCCTTTTTCTCCCTTTCCCCCGCCGGGCAGAAGCTCCAAACTCACCCTTCATGGGTGAAATCCGCGAACAAATCTACGAAGGAGAAGCGGTTTCCCAAGGCATCGCATTCGGTGCCATCCACGTCGTAGCCCGCGGCTTCGCTGCCCCCGACGTCTACCCAATCCCCAAACACTCAGTCCCTGCCGAACGCGAACGCTTCCGTCGAGCCCTCGAACGCACCAAAGAACAACTCTCCTCCCTCCGCTCACAAATCGAATCCATCTCCGGAGAAGCCGAAGGCCGCATCTTCGAATCCCACCTCATGGTCCTCCAAGACCACACCATCATCGACCGCGTCAACGAAGCCATTACCGAACGCAACCAAAATGCCGAATACTGCTTCTACGCCGTCATGCAAACTTTCCTCGAAGCCATGCGGCGCGTCTCCGACCCCTACCTCCGCGAACGAACCGCAGACATCGAAGACGTCGCCCAACGACTCCTCCACAACTTCTCCGGCGCCAACCCTGAAGAAGAAGAAAACCCCGACCACCGCCACATCCTCGTCGCCTTCGACCTCTCCCCTTCCGACACCGCAAGCCTCGACCCCAGCCATACCCTCGGCTTCGCCACCGAGCGCGGCTCATCCGTCTCCCACACCGCCATCCTCGCTCGCTCCCTCGGCATTCCCGCCGTTGTCGGACTCAAGAACGCCGTCCTCGGCATCAAAACCCTCAGCCCCTCCATCCTCGACGGCTACGAAGGCAAACTCATCGTCAACCCCTCCCCCGAAACTCTCACCCACTATCAAAAACTCGCCTCCAAACGCGCCGAATTCCGCACCTCCCTCGAAGCCATCCGCGACTCCGACACCACCACCACCGACGGTCGCACCATCACCCTCTCCGCCAACATCGAATTCGAGCACGAACTCACCCAAGTTCCCGCCTCGGGCGCCCACGGCATCGGCCTCTTCCGGACCGAATTCTTCATGCTCGAAACCGGAGAATTCCCCGACGAAAACCAACAAGCCGGACTCTACCGTCGCGTCGTTGAAGCCACCGCTCCCCACGGGGCCATCATCCGCACCCTCGACGTCGGCGGCGACAAACTTCCCGGCGAACCCCTCCCCGAACCCGAACCAAACCCCTTTCTTGGCTGGCGCGGCATCCGCTACTCCCTCGATAGACGCGACGTCTTCAAAGACCAACTTCGCGCCATCCTCCGCGCCTCGGCTTACGGCAAAGCCAGTATCATGTTTCCACTTGTCTCAGGTCTTCGCGAAATCAACGAAGCCCTCGACGTTCTCGAACAATGCCGCGAAGACCTCACCGACAAAGGCCTCCCCTTCGCCGAAAACGTCGAAGTCGGCGCCATGATTGAAGTCCCCTCCGCCGCTCTCATGGCTCGCGAAATCGCCTCCCGCGTCGACTTCCTCTCCATCGGCACCAATGACCTCATCCAATACACCGTCGCCGTCGACCGCGTAAACCCCCGCGTCGCTCAACTCTACAAACCCGCCCACCCCGCCGTCATCCGCCTCATCAAACAAACCATCGATGGCGGGCACGAAGCCGGGATTTGGACCGGCATTTGTGGCGAAATGGCTGCCGACCTCATTCTTCTTCCCGTTCTCGTCGGACTCGGTATCGACGAGCTCTCAGTCAGCACCCCACGCCTCCCCGCCGTCAAACACGCCATTCGCGCCCTCGACTACCGCCAATGCCAAGAACTCGCCCAAAATATCCTCACTCTCCCCGAAAGCAGACTCATCATGAATGCCTCGCGCAAACTCGCCCAGACCACCTACCCCGAACTCCTCTCCTGATTTCTGAGGTCAAAGCTCAATCCACCGGCACCTTCTCGCGCCGACCCCCCTCCAGCACCACCGTAAAATCTCCCCCCGTTCGCTTCGCAAGCTCTTTCATCGCTTCATGCGCCTTCGGCTCCATCATCGCCACACAATTGATCTGGATATTGCGACTCTTCCCTTTTCGGCCCACCGATTCCGCAACCTCCATCGCCTCCTTCCCTGTACTCCCATCCGTCATGAAAAAAATCACATTCGGCGGCGGATCCATATCCAAAGCCATCTCCAGCGCATACTTCCAGCGAGTCCCCAACACCAACGGCGTCTTCTTGATATCCTTCAAACTCTTGTTCCTCGCCTTTTGATCCAAAGTCAGCCACTGAGCCTTCTGCTTGGCCCCCCTCGGCTTCCACGCACTAAAGCTCTCCCCCTGGGTCCTCCACTGATAAGTCGACCCAGTCACCGGATCCGTTACCACATTCGCTTTCCTTGCCTTCGGGTCCGCAATCTCTCCCCCTGCTACCCAAACCGGTCCCGCAAAGAAAATCATCTGATACTGAATACCCGTATTCAAATCACGAATCGAACGGCTCAACTCATCCTTCATGATACCAACTCGATCGTCCTGATACATCGAAGCTGAATAATCGATCACAAAAGCCACCCGTTCAGCAACCGCCTCCTGCCCAAAGAAAGTCATCGAACCTCCCGCAGTAGCCGAACTATCTCCCGAACCCCAACCAGCCCCAAAATCATCCCCATCCCCAAACTCCAAACTCTCAATCGGCGTCTCCACATCGGGTACCGGGATCGCCGTCGAAGACAAACTCTGAGACGCAATCACACGCGCCGTCGACGAAGACGGAGCCGAAGGCTTTCTCTGCAACGTCGGAGTTAGCTGCTTCACATCCAACTGCGACTCATCTTGCACAACCGACTTATAAGCCACCACAGACGGCTGCTCTAAAGAAATACCTCGAACAAGCACATACCCCATCCCCAGCCCGAACAGCACAATTGCCAATAAAGCAATGATCAGACTCGAAAACGTTGCCCGCGCCTTTTGACGACGCAAAGCAGCCTCTACCTCAGGATTCGTGACAACAACAGGATTCATTCAAAAGCTTACTCTAAAAACGCCTGCCAGCACGAAACAATAGCAAAAAATCAAAGCGAATCGAACAACCCCCGCAACAACCCCTTTCCCTCCTCTCGCAACTTCTTCAACTCATCGCCAAATTGTCCCTCCAAATCCTCCATCAAGTCCCCAGCCTCCGGAATCTGCGGCAAAAAGTCCAACTGCGGCTCCTTCAACCTCCCCCTTGATTCCACCCTCCACAACACCCGCTTTTCCTCCACAAACCGCTCCCGCACCAACTCCCTCGCCTCTCTTGGCAACTTCCCCAGCCACCCCTCCAACAACCCGCTCACCCTCTCTCCCGCAAAAAACTCCACCCCCAACACATGCTCTCCCGAATACGTCTCGATCCACGAGTCCCTCGCCACCCCCAACTCCCACGGCCCCGCGTCCAGCGAAACCCCCTCCACCAACTCCACCTTCCCCTCACCATAACGCCCGTGGATCCGCCGCTGACTCCCGAAACCAATCTCAGCCGGCAACTCCCCCAAACCAAAACCCGCCACCCTCGCCCTCGCCGCCAAACCCCACACCCGCTCCACCCACTCAATACGAGGACTTACGTAAGAATCATCCCCCAACAAAAAATCCGCTTCCAACGCCAAATCAAAATCACCCGTCTCTTCATCAAACAACTCCCCTTCTGCCCGCCCGGCTAAATCCAACAACAACAACTCCCTCCCCCTCTCATTCGCCACGCCCGCACGCCCCGCCAAATCCAACTTCACCTCATTCAAACTCTCCAACCTCTCCG
Source organism: Verrucomicrobiota bacterium (assembly GCA_039186735.1). Taxonomy (GTDB): domain Bacteria; phylum Verrucomicrobiota; class Verrucomicrobiia; order Verrucomicrobiales; family Akkermansiaceae; genus Roseibacillus. The sequence goes on from JBCCZX010000015.1 coordinate 26,831, forward strand.
GATCGAACTCCAACTCCTCCACCCGCACCTCCAAATCCGCCACCCCAATCTCCAACCCATGCTCCTCGAGCAAAATAGCCACCTCCCCACCCTCAATCCGCGTCTCCTCCAACCGCGCCAACCACTCCTGCTGCTTTGCAACCGCTACCTCGCGACCCTCCTTCCCACCAGCCTCACTGCGCGTCTCTCCACTCGGAACCCCAAACCAATCCTCCAACGAAACCCTCCCCTCCTCATCAATCCCCATCTTCACCTGCAGCCCCACCAACACCAGACGCCGTGCCTCAATCCGCTTCTGCAACACCGGCAGAATCTTCAACCCCACCCGCACCTCCTCCACCCCCAACTCACTCACCCCATCCGCTCCCCCCTTCGGCAAAATCTGCACCCCCTCCGCCCTCAACTCCCGGCCCAACAACGACACCCTCACCGAATCCACCTTCGCCCGACAATTCAAATTCTCCTCAAACAACGAAACCAAAAACGCCTCGCTCAACAACGCCCCCACCACCAACTTCAACCCAACCACTAACAACGCGAGAACCCCGCCTCCCATTGCCAACCAACGCAACCCCTTCACGGAGCCCTCCTACACCGTCATCACTTCGGCTTCCTTCTCGGCAGCCGCCGTGTCGATACGCTTCACAAAATCATCCGTCACCTCCTGCACCTGCGCCTCAAAATCCTTCTGCCCATCCTCCGTCAAAACATTATCCGCCTTCATCTTCTTCCCCGCATCCATCCCATTCTTCCGTGCCGCCCGCACCCGCACCCGCGCATCCTCCGCCATCCCCTTCACTCGCTTCACCATCTCCACCCGCCGCTCCTCCGTCAACTCCGGCACAATCAAACGAATATTCGTCCCGTCCACCGCCGGATTCAAACCCAAATTGGCCTCCCGGATCGCCTTCTCAATATCATTCGTCGTCGATGGATCAAACGGCGCCACCATCAACATCCGCGGCTCCGGTGTCGAAATCACCGCCAACCCCTTCAACTTCATCACACTCCCGTAACTCACCACATTCACATCCACATTCTCCACCAACGCCGGCGAAGCCTTCCCCGTCCGAACCCCACCAAACTCCTGGTCCATAAACTCAAGCGACTTCGTCATCGCCTCCTTCACCTCCTCAATTGTACTCTCAGGTGTCATGTTGCTAAAAACGACTCTGCTCCGAATTTAAGACTCTGTCGAACAAACAACCGTCCCAATCGACTCCCCACTCAAAGCCTTCGTAATATTCCCGTCCACCCCGATATCAAAAATCACAATCGGCATATCATTATCCATGCACAAACTAAACGCCGTGGCATCCATCACCTTCAAACGCTTCGACAAACACTCATAAAAATCCACCGACTCATACCGCTTCGCATCCGGATTCGTCTTCGGATCCGAATCATACACCCCGTCCACCTGAGTCGCCTTGAAAATCACATCCGCCTCCATCTCATTGGCCCTCAATGCCGCCGTCGTATCCGTAGAAAAAAACGGGCTCCCCGTCCCCGCCGCAAAAATCACCACCCGACCCTCACTCAAATGCCGCTCCGCCTTGCGCCGGATAAACGGCTCCGCAACATTCTTCATCTCAATCGCACTCTGCACCACCGTCGTCACCCCCTCCTCCTCCAGCGCACTCTGCAAAGCCAACGCATTCATCACCGTCGCCATCATACCTACGTAATCCGCCGTAGCCCGGTCCATTCCCCGCGCACTCGCACTCGCCCCCCTCCAAAAATTTCCACCCCCCACCACAATCGCCAACTCCAGCCCCGTCCCCTTCACCGCCTCATGAACCTCCCTCGCCATCCGCTCCACAATCTCCGGGGAAATATTATCCTTGCTCCCCTCCGCCCGCAAAGCCTCACCGCTCAACTTCAAAACTGCCCGCGTATACTTCCGCTCGCCATCCGTCTCGCTCACGCCGCAAAACTCACCCCTCACCCCCCACTCTCCAAGCCAAAAGGATGCCTTTCTCAAACCACTTTGCCGAACTTCCCCCTTTCGTTTTCTCTCCCATTCCCGATCCTTCCCCACCACAACATGCGCCTCCACTCTATCCTCCTCCTTCTCACCATCCTCCCCTCCTGCACCCCCGTCCCCACCCAACCCCATCGCACCCCCGTCATCGTCCCCCCATCCGTCCAAGTCGAC